>JAYTOQ010000130.1:0-2283 GCA_043747665.1 Polyangiaceae bacterium
GGCTGATCGCCGAGCACGCGCATCGAGCGCTCGTGCTCGGCGCTGCCGCCCGCCGACCCAGGCGCGGAGCGAGGCAGCCGTGGCTCGCGCAGCGGGTCACCGGCATGCGTGCGACGCTGAGGCCGCTCGACACCGCCGGCGGCGCCTGGGACGACGCGGCGACCGCGGGCTGAGCGCCGCGGGCTGAGCGCCGCTGCCTGATGACGGCGGCATCGTCCGGCGACGGACGCATCGCGCAGCGGCACCGATCCGGCGGGCGCCCGGTTCGCCCCGCGAACCGACGCAGATGACACACAGTAACCGGCAAGATTCTGCATGGTGGGCCTCGCCTGGCGGGCCGAGGCGAGCTATTGTCGCTTGAATTCAAAATGCGAAGCCACCCGCGACAGCTGGAGATGGTAGCGATCCTCGACGCGCCTGCGCGGCCGACGCCCCGCACCTGGGGTGGAAAGCGCGAAGGCGCGGGTCGGCCGAAGAAGGCCGCGAAGGACCGCACCTTCGTTCCGCATCACCCGCGGCCGACGCACAAGAAGGGACACCCGACCCACGTCACGCTCCGCGCGCGCGCCGGTCTACCGAACTTTCGAAACCAGCGCGTCCACGGCATGCTGCGCCGCATCCTCGAGCAGCAACTCCACCGCCGCCGCTATCGCGAGCACTTCCAGGTCGTGCACTACTCGATCCAATCGAATCATTTGCACCTCATCGTGGAAGCCACGGACGCGCGCGCGATGCGCGCCGGTGTCAGCGGCCTCGTCATCGCCTTCGCGAAGCGGCTCAACAAAGAGATCCTCGCGCGCCTCACCGGAAAGGTATGGCGCGACCGCTATCACTCGCGCGAGCTCACGACCCCAAGCGAGGTCCGGCGCGCCCTCGTCTACGTGCTCCAGAACGTGCGCAAGCACGGCTTCGAGCTGCTTGGTCCCTTCATCGACCCGCTGACCACCGCGAAGTCCTTTGTCGGCTGGACCATACCAACGCTCCCTGACCGTGATCCGTCTCCACCACGAACCCCACGCACGTGGCTCCTCGGCGAAGGCTGGAGCACGCACGGCGGCGGCTTGATCTCGCCGTGCGAACGGCCAGCGTGAGCGCACGCCACACGCGGCCGCGTCGTCTGCGTCCGTCCGAGCTCGGCGTCGGCTTTCGACGCGATGTACGCCGGGACGGGTCCACCGTCGATTCCGCCCGAGCGCCTCTCGAGCGGGTCGCTTTGGATGGCGCTCTACACGGTTCGGGGCGACCGGCAGCTCTGCGAGCTGCTCGAGTACAACGAGCTGTTTCGCTGGCTCCTCGACCTTTACATGGTCGAGCACGGCCTCGATCACGGCACGTTCCCGGACAACCGCGAGTGGCTTCTCGCACACGACGTCGCCGCACAGTTCTTCGATTTGATCGACGCGCGGCGGCCTTCGCCAGCGCGACCCACAACATGCTTCGCATCGCGAGGCTCCTGTCACTCGATTCCGTTCCCCTCCCTGGTCGCGCGTAGCGCGGCCTTTGGGAGGGGCCGCCCGCCCGCAGCCGGCGTAGCCGGCGAGGACGGACGGAGGGGTGGGCAACTGAATCTTCTCTCCCTCTTCCTTCAAAGCGAATTCGGAGTCGGCCGGCAGCTGCCGAGTATCAACGCCCTGCCTACAGCCTGCGCGAACGGTCGCCCCGCGCGCCCCAGCGGTCGGGCTTATCGACGTGTTGCACGGTAAGTACCTGGTGGAGGTGATCCTCGACCATGAAGACCCGACAGCGGCGCGAAGGCGAAGAAGCAGAGCAAGCGGACCTCATGACGCGCGACCCGTATCGGCACATGCCGCACCAGGTCCCGTTCAAGCGGGAGTTCGCGTGGGGAGCCTTCGTCTTCTTCGCGTGGGTGGTGATGGGCAGCATCGGGATGATGCTCGTCTCGCACCACACGCCGTTCGTCGGCCGCCAGGATCTCTTCCTCGTCATCGCCGGCGCCATGCTGCTCGGCGTCGTCGGCGCGGTGTTCCAGCTGATGCGCCTCGGCAGCTACCCGAAGGAGGAGCGGCCGGTAGGCTTCCGCCTCGCCGCGCTGGCTCTGCCGATCGGCCTCCTACTCGCGTGGGTCGGCGCCGCCATGGTGCACACCGCGGCGTACGTGCCGTCGTACATGGGACGGAGGCACCGGAAGGGTAGGAAGCTCCTCGCGCCCGAGACCGAGGCGGGCGCCGACTGGATCGCCGCCGAGCCCACATCGCTCGCGCTCGCCATCCCCGAAGGCGCGCGGCCCGCGCTGGCCGCGGAGTGGCGCGACAACGGCAAGAA
>JAYTOQ010000131.1:0-1808 GCA_043747665.1 Polyangiaceae bacterium
ATCCGCACCGCGAAGGCGGCGAACACCATCATCGTGCCGGGCAACGCCTGGACGGGCGCGCACAGCTGGTACGCGACGGACTACGGCACGGCGAACGCCGTCGCGATGTTGAACATCACCGACCCCGCCAACAACACCATCTTCGAAGTGCACCAGTATCTCGACGCCAGCTCGGGCGGCGAGGGCGCGGGTTGCGTGAGCGCCAAGATCGGCAGCGCGCGTCTCGCGCCATTCGTGAAGTGGCTGCGCGACAACGGCAAGAAGGGCTTCGTCGGCGAATTCGCGGGCGCGGACAACGCGACGTGCAACGCCGCGGTCACGGACATGCTGCAGTACATGATGGCGTCGTCGGACGTCCTCGTCGGCTGGCTGTGGTGGGCCGCCGGCCCGATGTGGAACGACTACATCTTCACGATCGAGCCGAAGAACGGCGTGGCGCGCCCGCAAATGGCGCTCTTGAAGCCGTTCCTCTTCTGAGCGACGGCTCAGTCAACCGCACGTCAGCCCGTCGTGAAGACGTGGAGTTGATGTCCGTGTCGGGCGACGGCGGGCTACGTGCTCCGTCTTCACGCTCAGTCGACCTCCATCACGATCTTGCCGAACACCTTGCGCGCCTCGAGTAGCTGATGCGCCTCGACCGCGCTCCACAGCGGAAGCACGCGGTCCACGACCGGCTTCAGCTTGCCCGCCTCGACGAGGCGCAGGATGCCGAAGAGATCGCCCTTGGGGCCCATCGTCGAGCCCAAGACCTGGACCTGGCGGAAGAAGATATGGCGGAGATCGATCTCCGGCGTGAAGCCGGTGGTCGCGCCGCATGTCACCACGCGGCCTCCCCACGCTGCCGCCAGGATGCTCTTCGCGAAGACCTCGCCGCCGACGTGCTCGATGACCACGTCGGCGCCCTTCTTGTCAGTGAGACGCTTGCACTCTGCAACGAAATCGTGCGTCGTGTAGTTGATGACCTCGTCGGCGCCGAGGGCCTTGGCGCGCGCCGCCTTCTCGTCGGTGCTCGTCGTCGTGATCACGCGCGCGCCGAGCATCTTCGCGATCTGGATGGCCGCGCTCGATACGCCGCTGCCCGCCGCTTGCACGAGCACCGTCTGACCCGGCCGCACCTGAGCTTTGCGCACCACCATCTGCCACGCCGTCAGGAAGCACAGCGGGATCGCCGCGGCGTCCGTGAACGAGAGGCCCTTCGGCATCGGGAGCAGGTTCGCATCCGGCACCACGATGTGACGTGCGTAGCCGCCCTGGGTGTTCTCGCCCATGATCTTGTAGCTGCGGCAGAACGTGTCCTCGCCGAGCAGGCACCGCTCGCAGGCACCGCAGGACAGACCCGGGTTCACCACGATGCGGTCGCCCACCTTCGCGCTGTTCACGCCCGGGCCGAGCGCCTCGACCTCGCCCACGACGTCGGCCCCGAGGCGATGCGGAAACTCGTAACGGAAATGTGGCAGGCCACGGCGCGCCCAGAGATCGATGTGGTTCAAAGCCACCGCGCGCACGCGGATCCGCACCTCGCGTGCCCCGGGCTCCGCGAGCTCGATCGTGGCGCGCTCGAGCACCTCGGGGCCTCCCGTAGCACCCATCACCATGGCTTCGGTCTGCATGCTGCCGAAGCTAGCTGAAACGTCTTACGCGAGCATCTCGCGCGGTCGTGCGCCCGTCGCCGGCAGCACGGCATGCGACAGTGCGAGCGTCATCACGAGCACGCTGCGGTAGACCGCATGCACGTCGTCGACGTCGACCTCGCGCGCCTCGCGGCCCTCGCCCGGCGCGTTGCCATGACGGTCGGCGGGCTCCAGCGC
>JAYTOQ010000132.1:0-3329 GCA_043747665.1 Polyangiaceae bacterium
ACCTCGTGGATCTGCACGAGATCGATGACGTCGGTGCCGAGCCGCTTCAGTGACTGTTCGAGCTGATCGGCGGCGGCCTTCTTGGTGCGGCCGTCGAGCTTCGTCATGAGAAAGGCCTTCTCGCGGTAGCCGTCCTTCAGCGCCTTGCCCATGCGCTCTTCGCTCTTGCCGTCGTTGTAGTCCCAGCAGTTGTCGAGGAAGTTGATGCCGCGATCGATCGCGCTCCGGACGAGGCGAATGCTCTCCGCTTCGTCCTTCGGGAGCCCGATGTGAAAGCCGCCGAGACCGACCATCGACACGCTCACGCCGGTCTTGCCGAGCTGGCGGCGCGGCATCGAGGCCGCAGCGTCGGCCGCTGACGGAAGCGCGGTCTGCCCTTCCTTCGGCGCGCCGGGACGAGGGCTCTTCGGCGCCTCCTCCTCTTTCTTCGCGCTGTCCTTGCACGCCGCTAACGCGACCGCCGCACCACCGAGAAAGCTTCGACGACGAACCCTGATCGACATGGCCTCGCGCAATGCAGCACACGTGCCGCGCTCAGCGCCGCGAGATCGCCGCGAGATCGCCGCGAGCGCGCTCGAGCGCGAACGCGCTGTCCGGTCACTTCTTGCGACGCGATGTGGCAGGCTTGGCGGCGCGGCTGGCAGTCGCTCCGGCCGCCAAGCCGGCGCCGGCCGGGACGCTCGACGTGACGCTCGACGTGACGCTCGAGCAGCGAGGGTCGCGAGGTAGCGTCGCGGCGCGCGCATCGCGCTCGAGCCAGCACGGGTCGGTGAAGAGCGCGAGCGGCCCGCGCCGGTCCTTGGCGAGCGCCTCGATGATGGCGCCGTCGTGCGCGGGCTCGAGAAGCCGCGCCGCGATCTTCGGAGTGACGACCTCGCGATCGTCGGCGTGCTCGTTGTCGATCCAGAGGAGGTGAACGCCCCAGTCGAGCCGCGTGTGCGGGTGCCCTTCGTCGAAGCGGAACGCGAGATCGGCGAGCACACCCAGACGCGTCCAGCCGTTGACGCAGACGAGGTGGCGGTTCTCGGGGAGCACCGGGAACATCGGCGGCTTCCACGACTCACCCTGGTTCGTCACGAGGTTGCCGACGGACGCGAAGAGCGGCACCTGCCGGCCGTCCTTCGTCGGATGAACGATCACCGGAGACGCGATGTGAGGATGATGGATGATCACGGCATCGGCGCCGGCCTCGGCTGCGTGCGCGGCTTGATCCATCACGAGGGTGGTCTGCAGGGCGTACTCCTGTCCGCCGTGGAAGATTGCAATGGTCGCGTCGCAGTACGTCCGCGCCTTCGCCATGGCGTGATCGATGCGCTGCTTGCCCACGGGCGAGAGCGGCGCGACCGCGAGATGCCGGCTGCGCGAGCAGCCGCCCTCGGCGTTCGAGAGCGTCGTCCACGCGACCACGCAGATGCGCTTGCCGCTCTGCTCGACGATGGCGCGCGGTGCCCACGGGTCGAAGGCGTCGGCACCGAGCGCGATGACGCCGCTCCTCGATGCGGCGGCGAGCGTTGCCTCGAGCCCTGGCTCTCCCAGATCGCACGCGTGGTTGTTGGCCACGGTCACCGCGCGGACACCGGCCTTCGGAAGCTCCTCGAGCCAGCCCGCCGGCGCGGCATACGCGAGGCGGGACGCCTTCGGGTCGACCTCCCCGGTAGCGGCCTCGTAGTTGGCGACGACGGCGTCGGCCTTGCCGAAGAGGGCTCCGAGCGGCGCTAGCGCAGCATGGATCGCCGCTGGCGCGATGAGGCTCGGTCGATGCGGGAGGATGTCACCGCCGATGATCACGCGCAGCGCGCGATCGAGAGGAGGCGGCCGCGGCGGCCCGATCGCGACCTCGCTCGTTGCAACGACGGGCACGGCGGTCGACATCGCTCCCCGCGCGGATGCTCCGGTCGCGTCGTCGCCGGGCCCGGGCTTCGACGAGCACGCCGCCGTCGCGAGCAGCGACAGCGAGACGAGCGCGAACGTGCCCCGACGGGTCATGTGGTCAGGTATCCCACCCGACGACCCGCGCGGGCTAATTTACGACGTTTCCGCAGGTCGGGGTGTCAAGGGCGGCGGCCCGGACCGGCCCCGCCGCTCACTTCTTCTTCAGCGAGAAGCCCGCGAGATCGACGCTCGAGCCGCGCTTCGCGACGAGCCCGACGTCGCCCTTGCCGAGCGTGGCCGGCAGCGTCCCCGACAGCGTGGTCGCGCCGACGACCGCTTCGACCTTGGTGCCCTTCACGGTGATCTTGACGTGCACCGGCATCGAAGGCGCCTGCTCGACTGGCGCCGCGAGCAGGCTCTCGTTGCCCTGGTCGTCACTCGTGAGGAGCGCTGCGCGACCTCCCGGTGTCACGACCAGCATCGCGCCACGCACGGCATCACGACCGTTCGCGGCGCGGAACGTGACGCCGCCTGGCGCGTCACGCACAGTGAGGTCTCCCTCGAGCACGAAGTCCTCGCCGGGAGACGTCGTGACGATCGCGTCGTAGCCCTTCGGACCGGAGCCCACCACCTTGACCGTCGGCGCTCCGCCCTTCTCGCTCGCGGGCGCAATCCCGGCGCGCGGCGTTCCGCGCAGCTTCGTGAACGACCAGCCGCCCTCGGTCCAGGTCGAGCCATCGCGCAGCGGCGTGCGCGCCGTCGCGAGATGCGCGAGCGAGAGGGGCTGCCCGTCGCGCGTCGCGCCTGTCACCGCGAACGTCGGAGCGCTCCGATCGATCGACCACGTATGACCGTCGAGCATGAAGCCGACGGCAGCGCCGTTCGGCGCGAGGCGGATGCCGCTCATGGTGGTGGCGCCGTTGGCCTTGCCGAGCTCGAGGCTCAGGCCGCCGGGGGCGGGCGCTGCGCTGCCGGACGCGGGCGCGACCGCGAACGCCGCGAGCGCGCCGATGGCGTCCGAGAGCAGCGCCGCGCTCTCCGGTCGGCCTCCCAGCACGCGCACGAACGCGAGGTCGACTGCACGAACCGCATCGAGCACGAGGAGATGCGCAGCCGAGCCGACCACGTGATCGACGCTCGGGGCGCGCGGCTTCCCCAGCATCTTCGCCGGCTCGGCCTTGGCTGCCACGGCATCTTGCTCGGCGCGCAGGCGGAGGTCGCCGCGGTTGTCGAGCGCACGCTTGACGGCCAACACCGCGAGATCGTGAATCACGGTCGACAGCGAGGTGTCGACGGTGGTGGGCGTCAGCTCGTCGCCGAACGGGTTCGCCTCTGCCGGTGTACCGCCGACGAAGGCGACGACACCTCGTGTGCGCAGCGGGCCGCGGTCGTCGCCGGCGTAGAGGAGCCCGAGATCCACGCGCGCCCCGGGCAAGCGCACGAGCGCCTCGCGCACC
>JAYTOQ010000133.1:0-3683 GCA_043747665.1 Polyangiaceae bacterium
ATTCCATGTCGTTGTCTATTCTGCTGCGGCGCGCTTCGAGGTCTGCTTGGCGCGGTAGTCGGCGATGGCGCTCTTGATGGCGTCCTCGGCGAGGACCGAGCAATGGATCTTCACCGGCGGAAGATTCAGCTCGTTGACGATGTCGACGTTCTTGATGGCCTCGGCCTCTTCGACGCTCTTGCCCTTGATCCACTCGGTGGCGAGCGAAGACGAGGCGATGGCGGAGCCGCAACCGAAGGTCTTGAATTTTGCGTCCTGGATGACGCCGTCGTCGCTGACCTTGATCTGGAGACGCATGACGTCGCCGCACGCGGGAGCGCCGACGAGGCCGGTGCCGACGTTCGGATCGTTCTTGTCGAGCGTGCCCACGTTGCGGGGGTTCTCCGCGTGCTCGATGACTTTTTCGCTGTATGCCATGACTTATTCCTCTTTCTCAGTCGTCGAAAATCAGTGCGCGCTCCACGCGACGCTCTTCAGGTCGATGCCTTCTTTGTGCATCTCGTAGAGCGGCGACATGTCTCGCAGATGGTTGACCTTGCCGATGACGAGGTCGGCGACGTAGTCGACCTCCTCCTCGGTGTTGAAGCGGCCGAGGCCGAAGCGGATGCTCGAGTGCGCGAGCTCGTCGCCGACGCCGAGGGCGCGGAGGACGTAGCTCGGCTCGAGGCTCGCCGACGTGCACGCTGAGCCGGAGCTCACGGCGACGTCCTTGATGGCCATCATCATCGCCTCGCCCTCGACGAAGGCGAACGAGATGTTGAGGTTGCCGGGGAGCCGATGCTCCATCGAGCCGTTGATGTAGGTCTCCTCAAGCTTCGACTGGAGCTTCGTGCGGAGGCGCTCGCGGAGGGCGAGGAGTTTCACGCCCTCGGCCTTGCCCTCAATGCGCAGGATCTCTGCGGCCTTGCCGAAGCCGACGATGCTCGGAACGTTGAGCGTGCCGGAGCGCATGCCGCGCTCGTGACCGCCGCCGTCCATCTGCGCAACGATGCGGACGCGCGGCTTGCTGCGACGCACGTAGAGAGCGCCGACGCCCTTCGGTCCGTACATCTTGTGCGCGGTGATGCTGGCGAGGTCGACGTTCATCTTCTGGACGTCGAAGTCCACCTTGCCCACGCCCTGCACGGCATCGGAGTGGAGGAGCACGCCCTTCGCCCTCGTGATCTTGCCGATGGCCTCGAGCGGCTGGACGGTGCCGATCTCGTTGTTGGCGAGCATGACCGAGACGAGGATCGTCTTGTCGGTGATGGCGGCCTCGACGGCGGCGGGATCGACGAGGCCGTCCTTGCCGACGGGGAGGTACGTGACGCGGAAGCCCTCCTTTTCGAGGCGCTTGCACGTGTCGAGCACGGCCTTGTGCTCGATGACCGTCGTGATGATGTGGTCGCCCTTGTCCTTGTAGAACTCGGCCACGCCTTTGATGGCGACGTTGTTCGACTCGGTGGCGCCGGAGGTGAAGACGATCTCCTTCTCGCTCTGCGCTCCGACCAGCTGGGCGACGCGCTCGCGCGCTTGATCCACGGCCTCCTCAGCTGCCCAGCCGAACGCGTGGCTGCGGCTCGCGGCATTGCCGAACTTCTGCGTGAAGTACGGGATCATCTCTTCGAGCACGCGCGGATCGACCGGCGACGTCGAGTTGTAGTCCATGAAGATGGGGAGCTGGATGGCCATGGTCGTGTTCTCTCTTTTCACGCTCGTCACGCTCGGAAACCGGCGACCAGGTCGGGGACCGCCTGGTCCGCCGCGTGGTGGTCGCAGCACTGGCACGTCGGCAACAGCCGGTCGCGCTCGCAGATTGAGTCGCAGGCTTCGAGGTACTCGAGGCTCGCGAGCATCTCGCCCTCGAGCGCCTGCAGGCGCGCGATCTGGGTACGGGTCTCGGCGAGCTTCTTCGCGTAGACCTCGCGGATGCCGCCCATGGCCGACGATGCCGACCGCGTACCGCGCGTCTCCGGCGGGCCCTCGACGTCCTTCACGATCGCTTTGATGTCGGTGAGGCTGAACCCGAGGTCCTGGAGCTTCTGGATCCAGCGGATGCGGACGAGCGCCTCCGGACCGTAGAGCCGGTACCGACCCTTCGAGCGGGCGGCAGGCTTCAGAAGGTCCAGCTGCTCGTAAAGGTGGATGGCTCGGACCGTTTTGCCCGACTCGCGCGCAAGATCGCCAACTTGCATGGGCTCAGACGTGGGGTCGACGTCCTGGCGGAGTAAGGGGAGGCGAACGTTGTTCATGGGTTGAACCGGGTGGACCCCTACTCTCACGTAAACGTCAGAGTTGGAAGTTCGACACACTGGATAGGAGAGAGGAGGGCCCGCGTCAAGGCTAACCCTCACGTTAGCGTCAGTGTTTTGCGCCCAGCACGCGGGACCACGTGGAACCACAAGCATAAAGGGCGGGCTGCGGGGTCACCGGGGGTGCGTCTGGTATGCTCGACCCGTGGCGCACGACGACGAGTCGACGCGGCCGATCGACATCGAGGCGCTCCGGAGCTCGCTGCCGTCGGGCGGCGGAGGTGTGCGGGCCCCTTCGCCCGAGGTCGACGAGGTCTCGGACCTGGCCGACGACGCGTTCGCGCTCGACGACGGCTTCCCGAGCGACGAGACCGACGAGCACACGACGGTAGGTCCCGCTCCCGTCACGCTCGGTTCCGACATGCCGGGAACGCTTCCGGCGCACCAGCTCGTGGAAGCGCTCGTCGCGGTGATGAGCGCGCGCTCCGAGCGGCTCGATCGACTCGCGCAGACCGACGAGCACGAGACCGCGCTTCCGTCGTTCGACGCACCGCAGGAGGAGGACGCACCGCAGGAGGACGACGAAGCGGCGACCGCGACGCGACTTCCCTTCCCCGCGACGTGGGCCGACATCGAGGTGACGAGCGTCTCCACGGGGCGCGCCGCCGCGCGCGTGGCCGCGCCGAAGGCGCCCGAGCCGCTCGAGCCGGTGACGCATCCGGCGGACGACCTCGACGACACGCGTATGGGGCGCCTCGACCAGGCCGAGGTGCGCGCGATCTTCGCGACCGCCGAGGCCGGAGAGCAGACGGCGATCGCCTACAGCCCGCGCGCATCGGCGCCCGCCATCGAGCCGGAGGCCGATGCGGAGCCCGACGTCATCGAGGTCGACGTCATCGAGCCCGAGCCGGAGGAGCCCGAGCCGGAGGAGATCGACGCCGACGCCGACGTGATCGAGGTCAACTCCCTGGAGCTCAAGAGCGAGCCGGACGTCGCGGAGCTCGCCAGCACCAGCGACGACCTCGGCGATTCGGGCTCGACGCATGTTGCTGCGAGCGCGCGGCGCGAACGGGATCTCTTCGACCGCGGCGATCTACCGCGCTTCGCGATGACGTCGGCAGACGACCTCTCGCCTCGCTCGAGCGGCGCGAACGTCCTCCTCGGTGCCGACGAGCCCGATCTCCCGATCGAGGACACCGCCGTGCCCACGCAGGCGCGGCCCGACGCCCGCGTGAGCCAGCCCGAGCCCGAGGAGATCGCGGCCGAGGAGATCGACGAGATCGACGAGATCGACGAGATCGACGACGACGAGGTGTCGTACGACGACGAGGCCGGCGCTGCGACGCTGTTCGACCGCAAGGAGAACGAGCCGCAGGCGCCAGCGCAGCTACCGCGGAAGGCCAGCATCGCGCCGCCCGCCGTCGCCTACCAACCGCCTGCGCCGGTCGGTCG
>JAYTOQ010000134.1:0-9147 GCA_043747665.1 Polyangiaceae bacterium
ACCGTCGGCCGCGCACGTCTTCGTTCCCTCGTCGCGGTTGCTGCATCGACAGAAGACCTCGTTGCCCGGCGTGCAGTGCGGTGGGGCCGCCTCCGAGCCACCATCGCCAGCGCCGCCGCCTCCATTGACGCTGCTCGCTCCGTCTTCAGCGCCGCCGTCGGTCGCGAGCGTCGAGCCACCGCCGCACGCGATGACCACGAGGCACGCGGCCAGCCAACCTGCGTTTCGGACGCTCACTACTGGACGTTGTCGGGGCCGAGATCGTTGGAGGCCGGCCGGAGCTCGACCTTCTCGACGGCGGCCGGCGGCGCGACGGCCTCGTTCGCCTTTTGCGCCTCGCAGTCGGCAGGCAGCGCGTTCACGGCTTCGGCGAAACCCTTTGGCGCGCAGGCCTCGGAACGATGCGAAGCCGGGCCAGTTTCGTCCGTCGTCACCGACGCAGCGCACCCGGAAACGCACATCACCAGCACCGCAAGGAGTTGCTTCATCGGCCCGAAGGATAACCGCGGGGCCAGGGCGGTGCCAGGCCGGCGTGGGCGCCGGCTGGCTCGTCCTGGCGGCCGCGACGTGGTTCGGAATGATGCTCGTCCTCCGCCACCGGCCCGCCGCGACCCACGCGCCGCAGCGCGCGCTCGCCAAGGCGTGAACCCCCCGGACAAACGTTGGTGACGCATAGCGCTAGCCTGGCCTATCATCCCCGGTCGCCGAGGAGGCCTGCGCCGTGACCGACAAGGTAGAAATCAAGCTCAAGGACACAACGTTCGAGGCCCCGGTCGTGGTGGGCACCGAGAACGAGCGCGCGATCGACATCGCGAACCTCCGCGCGAAGACCGGCCTCGTCACCATCGATCCGGCGTTCATGAACACCGCGTCGACGAAGAGCGCCATCACCTTCCTCGACGGCGAGAAGGGCATCCTCCGCTACCGCGGCTACCCGATCGAGCAGATCGCGGAAAAATCGCGCTTCGTCGAGACCTCCTATCTCCTCATCTACGGAGAGATGCCGACGAAGGCAGAGCTGGATCGCTTCTCCACGAACCTCACGCGTCATTCCCTCATTCACGAGGACATGAAGCACTTCTTCGACGGCTTCCCGTCGACGGCCCACCCCATGGCCGTTCTCTCGTCGATGGTCTGCTCGCTCTCCACGTATTACCCGGAAGAGCACGACATCAACGACAAGGAGAAGATGGACATCACGATCGCGCGCCTCATCTCCAAGGTGCGAACGATCGCGGCCTACGCGTACAAGCGCTCCATCGGCCAGCCCTTCGTCTACCCGCGAAATGACCTGAAATACGCGGCGAACTTTCTGCACATGATGTTCGCCGTTCCCTCGGAGCCGTACGAGGTCGATCCCGAGGTCGAGAACGCGATGAACCTCCTGTTCATCCTGCACGCCGACCACGAGCAGAACTGCTCGACGTCGACCGTGCGTCTCGTGGGTAGCTCGCGCGCGAACCTGTTTGCGTCGATTGCCGCCGGCATCCTGGCGCTCTGGGGCCCGCTCCACGGCGGCGCGAACCAGGAAGTCATCGAGATGCTCGAGCAGATCAAGGCCGACGGCGGCGACGTGAAGAAGTACGTCGAGCTCGCCAAGGACAAGAACTCGAACTTCCGCCTCATGGGCTTCGGTCACCGCGTCTACAAGAACTTCGACCCACGCGCGAAGATCATCAAGGCGACGGCGGACAAGGTCCTCGGCAAGCTGGGCATCAAGGATCCGCTCCTCGACATCGCGAAGGAGCTCGAAGAAGCCGCGCTCAAGGACAGCTACTTCGTCGAGCGGAAGCTGTACCCGAACGTCGACTTCTACTCGGGCATCATCTACCGCGCGCTCGGCTTCCCCACGAGCATGTTCACGGTGCTGTTCGCCATCGGACGCCTCCCCGGCTGGATCGCCCACTGGAAGGAGATGATGGAAGACACCACCACGAAGATCGGGCGCCCGCGCCAGATCTACACGGGCGCCACCGCGCGCGATTACACGCCCATCGAAGGGCGCAAGTCGGGCGGCAAGTAGTCGGCGTTCGGCGTGCTCTTGCGCTTGCCAGCGCTCTAGCGCTCGCCAGCGCTCTTGCGCTCGCCAGCGCTCGCAAGACGCGCCCGAATTCATGCGACGACGCCCGCTCGTCGAGCTCTATGACTCGCCACCAAGCGGAGGAAAACAGCATGCTCACAAAGCTGCGGCATACGTCGCTCGCACCGATACTTCTACTCGCGGCCTGCACACTGCCGACATCCAAGGCTGCGTTCATGGACAACGGACTCCAGAAAGCCGCCTTCGACATGCATTGCGAACCGAGCAAGCTCGAGGTCACGCAGCTCGCGTCGGGTTCGATGGGCGTTCGCGGGTGCGGCAAACAAGGGCGCTACGAGTACGTGATGGGCGGGCCTGGATGGGTGCTCAACGCCAGCGACGAAGGCGCTAAGTAGGGCGTCGCCCACCGGCTTCGCTGTCAGAGCGGGCCGAACGCAAGGCCCATCTTCGAGGAGATCCACTCGCTCGCGAAGAGCATCTCGAGGCATCCCAGGATCAGGAACGGACCGAACGGCATGCGGGCGCCCGCGTGCTGTTCGGCGAGCGGGTCGTCGAGGAGCGCCTGCTTCGCTTCCTCGTCGCCCTCGGCGGCCAGCTTCTCGAGCTCGGCGTGGTCTTCCTTGACCGACGCAGGCAGCTCGCTCTCGATCCCGAGCACCCTCGTGACGAGCGCATACAGCGAGCCCTGGATGGCACCGGCGAACAGCACGAAGAGCGCGCCCCGCCAGCCGAACCACGCGCCCGCGAGCATGAGGAGCTTGGCGTCGCCGAGGCCCATGCCGGTACGACCGAGCACGCGCTTGTAGAGGAAGTTGAAGGGCAACCACACGCCGGTGAAGCCCGCCGCGGCGCCGATCAGCGATTGCGTGAAGGGAAGGCCGCGGAGGGTCGCGGTCGCGATGCCGAGGATGGCACCGCCGATGGTGATCGAGTCGGGCAGGAACATGTGCTCGGCGTCGATGAACGCCGCCGCGAGCAGACCCATGCACAGCACGAAGTCGGCGCCGTAGACCGCGAGCGCCCGGACCGCCGGCGTGCTGTCGGGCATCTTCACGATGATGGCCTCGAAGATCGCTACCGAGAGCAGACCGCCGAGAAGCTCGACGAGCGGATAGCGCGGGCTCATCTTCGCGCCGCAGCAGCGCGCACGCCCACGCAGCAGCAGGTAGGAGAAGACCGGCACGTTGTCGTAGCCCGCGATCGGCTTGCCGCAGCCGGGGCAGTGCGACGCAGGGCGAACGACGCTCATCTCGCGGGGCACGCGATAGATCACGACGTTGAGAAAGCTCCCCCAGATCAGCCCGAAAAAGAGGACGAATCCACGCAGGATCCACAGTGGAAACCAGGCGTAGACCTCGACGAGACTCATCCGGTGCTCCTGAGGCGCGAGCGTAACATTCGCGGCGCACGTAGCCAGTCAGTCGCGCACTCGCAGTGAGCCTGATAGGTTGCCGTCGTCGTGCTGCTCGAGATCAACCCCAAGCATCCGGAGCCTCGCAAGATCCATCGCGCCGTCGAGGCGCTGCTGGCCGGGGAGGTCATTGGATATCCGACGGACACGGTCTACGGGCTCGGTTGTGACATCCAGAGCAAGAAGGCCATCGATCGTCTCTACCAGATCAAGGGAATGGACCGGTCGCATCCGCTCGCGTTCATCTGCCCAGACCTGTCGGAGATTGCTCGCTACGCCGTCGTCGACAACCAGATTTACCGCGTGCTCCGCCATTTTCTTCCGGGGCCGTACTGCTTCATCCTGGAGGCGACCCGCGAGGTGCCGCGCATCCTCCAGACAAAGAGAAAGACCATCGGCATCCGCGTGCCCAAGCACGAGGTGACGTGCGCCGTGGTTCGCGAGCTCGGTCGGCCGATCATCTCCACCACCGCGCAGCGCGCCGGCGCGGATCCGCACGTCGATCCGGCCGAGATCGACGAGGACTTCAAGGGCCTCGGGCTCGTCATCGACTCGGGCGCTGGCGGGCTCGTCCCGACCACCGTCGTCGATCTCACCGTTTCGCCGCCCGTCATCATCCGCGAGGGGGCGGGGCCCGTCGAGGAGATCATCGAGGAGGCGCCGCGCTCGCTCCGTGACGTCCGCGCTGCGATGAATCAGCTGAAGCGCGACATGCGCGGCTGAGCCACGCGCGTCGCGCATCCCGCATCGCGCATCATGCATCGCGCATCGCGCATCACGCGAGGAGCACCCGCATGTCGCCGCCGACGTCGCGGGCCTGCTGGAGCGCGGCGTGATGGATTTTCTTCGCCCAGCGCACCGCGTCGGTGACCACACGCTCGCTGGCGGCGCCCGTTTGATGGGACACCGCAAGGCGGCCCGCGATCAGCGACGCGAGGATGCATCCGCCGCCGTGGAACGGCCGGAGCGATAGCCGAGGCAGCGGCAGCTCGACGTATCGGTCGGCGAAGGCGAGCAAGTCCACGGCCTGCGCTCCGCCCAGGTGGCCGCCCTTCACGAGGACGGCGCGGCAGCCGAGTCGGAGCAGCGCGAGGGCGGCGTCGTGCGCCTCGTCGAGGCGCGTGACCCGGAGGCCGGTCAGGACCTCGGCCTCGGGCGCATTCACCGTCACGAGCGCAGCGTGAGGTAGCACGCGTTCGCGAAGCGCGCTGACCGCGCGCTCCTCCAGGAGGCGGGCGCGGCCCCGTGTCGGCATCATCACGGTGTCGACAATGGCCGGGATACCACGGTGAATGGCCAGGAAATCCCCGACGGCGCGCGCGTTCTCCTCCGACCCGAGGGCGCCGACCTTGATGGCTCGAACGCGCTGGTGCTTCACCACTTCGGTGCATTCTGCAATCACCTCGCGCTTCGGGACTGCCGTGGCGGCACGCATCCCGGAGGTGGATTGAACGGTGAGGACCGCTACGGCCGCGCACGGGAAGGCCCCGGCGCGCAGGATGGCACGAGCGTCCGCGAGGACCCCGGCGCCGGCCCCCGGGTCGAGCCCGCCCACGGCGAGGACGCACGGAAGGGGCGGATGCTCGGACGCGCTGGCCCGGCGGGGTGGTCGCGAGGCCGGCCCGGAGCGCTTGGACGACGACCGCTTGGAGGAGGCCACGATGTCTTCTCTCTCCTGTCTTGCTCTCTGGCGCGCACACGCCCTTGCTCTTGGGGGGCGCGCAAGCGAGTATACCCGCCGATGCGACGCGGCGCGCTTGCGATGGGCATCACGATCTCGCGCGTGCTCGCGATCGTGCTGGTCGGCATCGCCCTGTTCGGCATGACGAGCGTGGTCCATCCGACCGTCGCCCGCGCGCAGTGCGTCGACGAGGAGCTGAAGGCAGACCTGGTCGGAGGCCGTCACTATCGCGGCGTGCAGGATCGGCTGTTCACGAAGGCGTTCCGCCACGAGCTGTCCGGCATGGGCGGCTACTACGGCGGCGACCTCTTCTCCTCGAGCTGGCTCGCCGGCGGCGCCTACACGTTCCACTTCAGCGAAGATCTCGGCCTCGAGGCGAGCGTCCAGTTCACGCGCTTCCGAACCGCGGTGACCGAGACCTACGAGCGCCGCTATCCGCAGGTGCAGGTCGAGGAGCGCACAAACCGCCCCGGACGCCTGTATTTCGGGCATCTCGTGTGGAGCTTCGCCTACGGCAAGGTCCGCTGGATGGGCGGCGGCATCAGCCGCTTCGACTTCAACGCGGCGCTCGGCGCCGGCGTCACCGACGACTCGACCTCGCAGGGTCTGACCGGCAGCTTCGGCTTCGGCACGAAGTGGTACTTCGGAAAATGGTTCGCGCTTCGCCTCGACGTCCGCGATCACATCCTGCGCGAGACGCTCATCGGCGAGGACCACCTCGTGAACGACATCCTCGTGACCGGCGGCTTCAGCATCTTCATCCCGTTCGGGGGATGAAGGCTCGCACGCCGACCCTACGACAGTTCAGCTCCCGCTGAGGACGACCAGCGCGAGCCCGATGGCGGCCGGAAGCGCCTGGACGAAGAGGATCTTCTTCGAAGCAGTGATCGCGCCGAAGATGCCGGCGACCAGGACGCAGCCCAGGAAAAACAGCTTGAGCGCGTGCGCCATCGGCTCGGCCGCGACCAGGCTCCACGCGAGGCCGGCCACGAGGAACAGGTTGTAGAGGCCCTGGTTCTGCGCGAGTGACGCCGAGTCGATCATCACCTGTTTCGGCCGCCCGAAGGTCTTGATGCCGATCGGCTTGGTCCAGAGCACCATCTCGAGGATGGCAAACCAGACGTGCGCGACGGCGACGAGGACGATGACGATGGTGGCGGCGAGGGACACGGGCCGAGCGTAGCGTGATTCGACGCGGTCGAAGTCATCTGCCACCACTGACCCATTTTTGCGTACTATCGCCGGCGGTGCGGTCGGTGCGCGATACACGTTTCTTCTCACGCCTGTCACTCGCGAGCGTCGTCGCCGCCGCGACGTGCATCGCGACGCTCGCCCTCGCGCAGCCGCGCGGCAAGCCGGCGCCCAAGCCGGCGAAGCCTCCCGCGACGAAGACCGACGCGCAGGCGCCCGACGAGCCGCGCGATACGGCGAGCGCTGGCGATGCCGGCGCGCCGCCCGAGCCTCCTCCCGTCGCCGAGGCCAGCGACGGCGGCGTGAAGCCGTCGCCGCTCAACCCGACGCAGCAAGAGATGCCCGGCGGCACCGTCGACTCCGGCGCGCCGGGAACGCCGCTCGACTACGACCGCCTCCTCGCCGACATCGCAGCGCTGCGTGCGCGCGTCGCGGCCGTCTCCGACAACCTCTATCAATCGCGCGTGGCCGTCGCGCTCCAGACCGACGGCGATCACGGCAAGATCGCGCGCCTCACCGTCTCGCTCGACGACGGCGTCGTCTACACCGCGCCGGCATCGTTCGCGGCCTCCGACATGACCATCGTCTACGACCACGCGGTCGCGCCCGGGCGACATGCAGTGACCGTCGACATCGACCGCAAGGACGATCGCGAGGAGTCGTTCCGGACCTCGCAGAAGAACCGCTTCACCGTCGATGTGCCGCGCGACAACCGCGTCGAGGTAAGGGTCTTGGTCATCGACGACTCGAGCATGGGCAAGGATTTCCCGGCCGACAAGAGCGGGAAATACGACCTGCGCGTTCGCGTGAAGGCGGTCGCGAAGCCGGTCACCAAGTGATGCGCGCGCGCGCGTCGCGGCTCGCACTGGCGCTCACGCTCCTCACGCCGCTGGCGCTCGCGCAGCCTGCGGCGCCGACTCCTCCGGCCGCCGCTCCGACGGCGCCTTCCGCGTCCGCATCGGCGTCGGCGCCTTCCGCGTCCGCATCGCCCGCATCGTCCGCCGCCGACCCTTCGCGAGGCGCGGGCATGCGCGCGTACCACGATGCGATGGCGCGCCGGCGCCTCGGCTCTGCCGAGCCCATCCGCATCGAGCAGCTCAGCGAGCGCGTCGCCGAGGCCGAGGCGCTGGTCTCCGTCGGTCGCCACGAAGAGGCGATCGCGAAGATGACCGAGGTGGTCGAGCATCCCAAGTTCGATCTCGTCGCCGACACCCAGGAAGGTCGCGCGGCGCTCTATCTGCTCGGTCACGCGCTCGCGTCGGCGGGCATCCACGATTCGGCGCGCGCGTATCTTCGTCGATCCATCGCGCAGAAGGGCGCGTGGGAGCAGTACGGTCCGTATGCGCGTCGCGCCGTGCGACGCCTCGTCGAGATCGCGCTCGAGACGCGTGCGTACCAGGCCGGCCTCAAGGACCTCGAGCCGGTGCCGCCGTCCGCGCCGCCCGAGATCCGCGGCGAGGTCGCCTATGTCACCGGCAAGGCGAAGGAGGCGGCCGGCGATGCCGACGGCGCGCTCGCGGCGTACGCGCAGGTGCCGCAGACGTCGCGCTTTTGGTCGCAAGCCACGTACCTGTCCGGGCTCGTGCAGGTCGAGCGCGGTCGCCTCAAGGAAGGCGAGAATCTCTTTTGCAAGGTCGCCGATCCGAAGCGCCAGGACCGAACCACTCCTGTTTTTGCGGACGAACGCTTCTTCGCGGTGCGCGACCTCGCGCGACTTGCGCTGGGCCGCGTCGCGCACGAGCAGTCGCGCTTCGACGACGCTCGTTACTACTACTACCTCGTGCCTCGCGACTCCGACCGCCTCGCCGAGGCGCTCTACGAGGCGGCGACCACGCGCTACGAGAAGAAGGACTACGAGGGCGCCCGCGAGCTGCTCGACGATCTCACGGCGCTGAAGACGCATCATCGCTACGAGGACGAGGCTCGCATCCTCGACGCGTACATCGACCTCGCGCAGTGTCACTTCCCGGAGGCGGACAAGAAGCTCGTCGGCTTCCTCCGCGCGTACGAACCGGTCCGCGACGCTGCACGTCGATTGGGCAACAGTGAACGCGGTACGCGGGCGCTCCTGACGGCGGCGCGCTCCGGCGCCGATGCGGGCGGCGGTGACGCGGCCGGCGCCTCGGTCACCCCCGATCAGCTACGCGCGGTGGCGGCGCTCGTCCGCGTCGATCCGCTCTACGGCGAGGTCTCGCGCAAGCGCGCGGTGCTCGAGCGCGAGTCGAGCGGGCTGCGCCTCGCGTCGATCACACTCGGCGACATGCAGCGCAGCCTCGCGACCACCGGCGGCGTGCGCCCGCAGCTCGAGGAGAAGGGCGATCCGTACGAGAAGGCGCAGGACGCCCGCGCGGCACTCGACGGCGTGCGCCGCCAGATCGACGACCTCGAGCAAGCGAAGACGAGCGCGGAGAGGCTCACGCCGCTCCGCAAGGAGCTCGCCGATCTCGAGACGCGCCTCGGCAGCAGCTCGCCGGCCGCGACCGAGGCGGCAGCGGCCCAGAGCGCCGTGGGCGCGGATCTGCCGGAGCTGCTCCGCAACGACACCGCGTATGCCGCGGCGCTCACGCGGCAGGTCGACGGCGTTCGCGGCGAGCTCGTGGCCGCGGAGACCGCGCTCGCGAAGGACGCGCTGCGCCGCCTCGACCTTCGGCTGTCGAGGCTGCTCCGTCGCGCGCGCCTCGGACGGATCGAGTCGGTCCTCGGGAAGAAGCGTGCGCTCGAGGTGGAGATCGAAGCCATCAGCGCCGGGTACCTCCCCAAGGACGCGCTCGACTCGCTCGATGCCGCGCGCTTCCTGCGCGACAACGAGGAGTACTGGCCCTT
>JAYTOQ010000135.1:0-5015 GCA_043747665.1 Polyangiaceae bacterium
CTCGTCCAGCAGTTCGACCGCTCGATCACCGCGGAGCTCAACTTCACGATCGAGGGCGAGAACGGCGAGCGCTTCGCCAAGAACTTCGAGGGCACCCCCCAGGGTGAGCTCGCCACGTTCCCCAAGGTCTACAAGCAGGCCTCGAGCAAGCGCGTGCTCGCGCTCGAGTTCTTCGACGGTCTCAAGATCGACAAGGCGGTGGCGGCGGGCGTCGACGGGAAGCAGGTCGCGAAGAACGCGGTCGGCGTCGTCATCAAGATGATCTTCGAGGACGGCTTTTTCCACGCCGATCCGCACCCCGGCAACATCATCATCATGGGGAACCCCGACTGGGCCACGCCCGTGATCGGCCTCATCGATCTCGGTATGGTGGGCCGGCTGAGCCCGGAGCTCCGCGACCGCACCGTCGATCTCATGGTCGCTGCCGTGCGCAAGGACTCGTACGCCGTCGCCGACGCGCTCTACACCATCGGGCGCCCGACCAAGAAGGTCGACATGCGCGACTACCGCGGTGAGGTCGCGCTCCTCGCGGAGAAGTACCTCGGTCGCCCGCTCAAGGAGATCGATCTCTCGGCGATGCTCCGCGACCTCGTGCAGGGCGCGATGAAGTACGGCATCGAGATCCCGACCGATTTCCTCCTCGTCGGCAAGGCGCTGATGACCCTCGAAGGCATCGGCAAGCAGCTCGATCCCGATCTCGACGTGTTCGGCGAGGCGCAGCCGTACTTCGTCTCGATCATGAAGAAGCGCTACTCGCCGCAGCGCCTCGGCAACGAGCTCATTCGCGGCGTCGAGCAGCTGTCGCGCGCGGGCTACGACGTGCCCATCCAGGCGCGCGAGATCCTCGAGGACCTTCGACTCGGGCGCCTGGTGGTGAAGACCGCCGATCCCGGTCTACCGCTCGCGGCCGATCGCCTCGGTCGTCGTCTCTTCTCCGGGGTCGTCGTCGCGTCGATGATCCTCGGCGGCGCGCTCGTCGTGCCGCACCAGCCCGTGACCGGCATCGTGCTGTTTGCTGTGGCAGGTTCGCTGCTCGTTCTTCATTTGCTGCGAGATCGTCGCTTGGGTCGCAAGTCGCAGCCCTGAATCACTGGGGAAAGCGCGGTCGCAGTGCGGACCCGTGCTTGCACAGCGCGGCCGTAACCCTTTCCAAGGAGTGCGACACATGGTTAGCCAGAGCTTTCAGCCGAAGTGGTGGACGGAGAAGCACGGTTCGCAGTGGGACAACATCAAGGACGCGATGAAGCGCGACTGGGAGCAGACCAAGAAGGATCTGCACATGGGCGGCAAGGAGCTCAACCAGAACGTTGGCGACACCGTGAAGCAGGCCACCAGCAAGGAAGCGATCCCGGCCTCGAACACCGCGGGCACGAGGACCGGTACCGACCTCGGTTGGGACGATGCCGAGCAGCCCCTCATGTACGGCGTCGGCGCGCGTCACCAGTACGGCACGCAGCACGCGATCTGGAACGAGGGCCTCGAGCAGCGCCTGAAGGCTGACTGGGAAAGCGCCGAGGGCGGCGCGAAGCACAAGTGGGACGACGTGAAGAACGTGGTCCGCCACGCCTACGACAAGGGTCGCCACTAGACCGCTCGCGTCGACGCGCTCATTCGCGTCGCGTCGCGTCGCGTCGCGTCGCGTCGCGTCGCGTCGCGTCGAAAAGCAAAACGCCCGCGTCGCGCGAAGCGACACGGGCGTTTTGCTTTGCGCGCGCGCACGCTCAGCGCCTAGCTCACTTGCCGGCGGCGAAGCCCTGGAGGAAGAACGCGATGACGAAGCTCAGGAGGACGAGCGACTCGATCAGCGCGAGGCCGAGGATCATCGGGGTCTGGATGCGGGCGGCGGCGCCCGGGTTGCGCGAGATGCCCTCGAGCGCGGCCGCAGCGGCCTTGCCCTGACCGAGCGCGCCACCGAGAACGCCGAGACCGATCGCGAAGCCGGCGCCCACGCCTGCAAACATCTTCACGTCGTTAATGTTGGAGCCCGCCTTCCCGGCTTCCTGCGCGAACGCAGCGAGGGGAACGAGAAACGCAGCGACGAAGGCCAGGGCGCTCACGGATCGGGGGCCCAACTTGCGGGTGCTCATCTACTGACTCCTTCTAGCTTTCTAACGTGACGCGCGGGGGTGGTTGGTGCGCGCGTCTTAGTTGGTTTTCGGACGTGGGGAAAGACTTACGCGTGGGCGTCGCCGGCGTCGTGCTTGTGGTCGCCGTGGTCGCCGCCGCCGTGATCGCCATGGCCCTCGGTGGCGAGCGCGATGTAGATCGACGTCAGCAGGCAGAACACGAGGACCTGCACCACGGCGACCAAGGTGCCGAGCATCATGATCGGGATCGGCAGGAACAGCGCGAAGATGCCGAGCATGATCGACAGGAGGAGGTGGTCGACCGCGATGTTGAGCATCAAGCGGATGCTGAGCGTGATGGGCCGGATGATGAACGTCGACAAGAACTCGATCGAGAAGATGAGGATGTTGATCGGCAGCATCGGCCAGCCCATCCAGGGCCCTGCGAGGTGCTTGATCGAGTCGAAGCCCTGCTCCTTCAGTCCGTAATAGGTGAAGGCGAAGAGGACGACGAGCGAGCAGCCGGCGGTGATGTTCCAGCTCGACGTCGGCGGGAGGAAGCCCGGAATCATGCCGAGGACGTTCGAGAACAGGATGAAGCAGGCGGCGGTGCCGACGACGGGGAAGAACTTCTTGGCCCGCGTCGGGCCCATCATGTCCTTCATCATTCCGTAGAAGTAGCCGATAAAAATCTCGAAGAAGGTCCGCACCGTGAGCTTGTCGTCGGGGATGACCGACTGCTCGTAGTTTCCGATGTCCTTCTTCACCTTCAGCGCGAGCGCGGCGAGGATCAGCACCACCAGCAAGCTCGCGACGAGCGGCTCCGCGGCGTGCGAATCCACCGGCTTGTTGCCGAGGAACGAATTCCCGAAGTTGTGCATGTTCTCCCCGAGGGCAGGGAACATGGCAATCAGGTAACTGAGGAACGACGTGTGCTCCGGCATTGTCGCGGGACGCTCAATAACACGATCGGCGGGGGAAAGTCGTCCATCCTGGATCGCGCAGGATTTTCGTTATTTGGTGCGAGGTCGGGGACGACCGGGCCGCCGGCCTCGCGGCGCGAGGCCCGCGAAGAGGCTGCTCGCCGCGATCCCCAGAGGCAAAACGCCGTATCCGACGACCAGAGGCATAGGGTCGACCAGGCCCTTCGTCAAAAGGACGTAGATCCCGCCGAACAGCACCACGAGCTTCAGGACGCCGAACAGCCCCCACGCGGCGGCGCCGCGCTTGCCCTCGGCCGCGTGGTCCACGGGGTCCTCGTCCTCGCTCGCTTCGGCTTTCGCATCCGCGTTCGCCTGCGCCTGCGCGAACGCCTGCGCCTGCGCGAACGCCTCCTCCTCGGCGGGACGCAGCATGGCCCTCACGAGCGCTCTCATCATGACGAGGTTCGCGACGGCGATGGCGGCCCCGAACGCCACCGACATCCCTGTCCGCGTCCCGAAGAGCGCGAGCGCGGCGATCGCGAGCCCGGCTCCGAGGATCGCGGCGCCGATCGCCGCAACCTTCGCGGCGTCCGTGTCCGGGGCGTCAGCGCCTGGCATCGTCGACATCGCGGCTCTCATTCTTCGTGTCCTTCGTGTCCTTCGGATCATCGACGTCGAGGTCGTCCTCGGCCTTCGGTGCCCAGGGATCCTCGCCGCGCGCGAGGCGCTCGTCGTTCTCGATGTCGCGCTGCATGGTCTTGGCAGCCTTGAAGAGCGCCCGGAACCCCGCGTAACAACCAAGAAGGAATCCGGCAAATGCGATCCAGTGCGTCGCGAAGCGCTTGTCGAGCCAGGCGCCGCCGTAATAGCCGACGGCGATCGAGCCGAGCAGCTCGAAGCCGAGCGACCCGTACCTACCGAACGACTTCATACCCTTCATGGATGCGACCACGTTGCGCTGCCCTGCACGTCGCGCGGTCTTCGCACCGGCGCGACGGTCCGTCAAATGGGGCCCGCTGGCGCTATGCTGCAGCCCTGCTCCCAAAGGAGTCCTTCATGCGCCGTTTCACGCCCGCTGTCGCGTCCACCGTTCTTTCCGCGCTCGTCGTCGCGCTCGTCTCTTCGGCAACGCCCGCATTCGCGCAGGCGCCGCCGCCGCTACCGCCTGCGGGAACGCCGAACCAGCCGCCGCCGCAGCAGCCGCAGTACCAGCCGCCGCCGCAGCAGCCGTATCCGCAGCAGCAGTACCAACCGCCTCCGCCGGGCTACGGGCAGCAACCGCCGCCTGGCTACTACCCGCCGCCGCAACAGCAACAGCCGTACTACTACGGTCAGCCGCAGCAGCCTCCGATGCGCGAGCCTCCGCCGCCCGTCGACTACGTCGCGCCCGACCCGCCGACGCACGCGCCGAAGTTCTCGCTCTGGGCGGGCCCGCGCGTCAGCTACATGGGCTTCGGCTTCCAGTTCTATCGCTATGCAAGCGGTGACTCGGAGTCGACGGGCAACCTCGTCGGCAACGGCTTCGGTCCGCAGCTCGACCTCGGCGCGCGCATCTCGCATCGCTACATCCCGTACATCTTCTGGGAGCACGGCTTCTTGCTGCCGGGCCACCGCCTGGACGGCGTCGCCAACACGTCAGCCTCGACGGAGTTTTATGGCCTGGGTCTCCGCCTTCTCAGCGGGGACGTCGACACGGTCGCGTTCCTGAGCGACATCTCCATCGGCAAGCGCACGGTCACGGTGTCGAACGGCACCGAGACGTACAAGATGAGCGGCCTCGAGTATTTCCGCCTCGGCCTCGGCGCTGAGATTCGCCTGGCGACGCTCGTCACCATCGAGCCGATCGCGTCCATCTCCGGCGGCTCACTCACCGACACCGAGGGAACGATCACATTTGCGCCCAATCAAGGTGACGGGGCCACGTCGCCGCCGTTCAAGAACGGCAAGACGCTCGACGCCGCTCGGCCCTACGTGCTCCTGAGCATCGGTGTCGGTGTGCACTTCGACATCTTCGGCAAGTGACGAC
>JAYTOQ010000136.1:0-13800 GCA_043747665.1 Polyangiaceae bacterium
CTTCGAGCCAGTCACCCCCCGCCAGGGGGACGACGGCGGTCTCGCCATCGTGCAGGTCGAGGCCGGCGTGGAACGGTCCGACGCTGAGGAGGAATGCGCCGGATGGCCCGGTCGCGGCGCGCTTCCGGATGCGACCGCGGCCCTCCATCGCCCCGTTCTTGCCCGACACCGAAAGCGAGAGGTCGCCGGATCGCACCTGCAGGTGCATCGACGCGACGAGCTCGGAGCCCGACACAGCGTCGGCCGCGACGTCCGGCAGCGATGCCATCCGCGTGAAGAGCTTCAACGTGCGCGCGCCGGGACCGGAGCGCACGCCGATGTCGGTATCGAAGCCGCTGCGGCCGGACGTGGTGGCGATGGACCGATCGAAGCGCGCGCGCATCCACAGGCCCTCTTCGTGCCCCTTCAGGATCTTGAGATCGAGACCCTGGAGGTCGACACCCGCGCCAGGGAACGACACGCTCTTTTCGATGTTCTCGCTCGCGATGTCGGCCCATGCCTTGCCGCTCGCGCCGACCTTGAACGCTGCGTCGTCGCCGAATGTCATGCGCGCCTTGTCGAGCGCGACGTCCACGCGACCCTCGAGCGCGCCGCCGTGATAGTCGGCGCGTGCCGAGGCCGTGGCGGCGCCGGAATCGAACGCCACGTTCTTCGGGGCGAGGGGCTGCCACGCATGAAGATTGCCGGCGTGCGCGGATGCTACCGACGCTGATAAGCGTGAGATCGCGAACGGTACGGTGAGGTCCGCGTTTGCGAAATCGAGGAGCGCATGGACGCGCTGGACGTCGAGCTGCGGCGTCGCAGCGGCATGCGCGACGTTGCTCTCGATGACGATCGAGGGCCGGTTCCCGAGCATCTCGCCGCGAGCGACGACGTCGACGTCGGAATGGACGGCGACGGGCGGAGCCTTCACGTCGACCGCGTCGGTGTGGAATGTCACCCGCGTCTCGGGTCGCACGACGCCGTGCTCGATGACCGCGTCGACGGCGAGCGGACCGACGCCGCGCTCGACGGAGACCTCCGAGCCGGTGGGCTTGTAGGTGTCGGCGATCGCCGGGAGTACGAGGTCGCCTCGCTGATGGACGCGCACGCTCAGGTTGCGGAGCATCTCCGCGGCCTTGAACTCGCGCGTGTCGTAGGGGTCGATCTGCACGTCGAGGCGTCCCTCTCCGCCGCGGATCAGATCGCGGTCGCCGAGCGAGAGCAGGCCGCCGTTGGTGAGCATCACCGACGGGTAGACCCATAGCTCGCGCATGGGCTTCAGGTGGAAGCCTCCGCTGAGCGTGGCGTCGCCGCGGTAACGGAACTCCGCCGTCCAGACCTCGCGCAGCGACGCGGTGACGTCGCTCAGCTCGATCGTCCAGAGCTTGTACTCGTCGTCCGGAATGGGCGGCTTCGCGATCTTGTGCTCGACGGGCGGAGAGGCGAACCCGTCGATGGGCGCGAATGCCGCGATGCGCGCCTCGCTCCCTTCCACGGTCTCCTGCTTGACACGGAAGAGGAATGTCGCGCCGGAAGCCTCGAGCTTGCTGATGCGGACCGTGTGATCGAGCGCCGCGAACGGATCGAAGCGGACGTCGGCCCGATCGAGCCCGATGTACATCTGGACGTTGCTGTCGGAGTAACGGAACGTGAGATCGCGCGCCGTCACCTGGCCCGGATACAACGACCACGCCGAGCTGTACTCGACCTTCAGCTCCTGCTCGTTCTTGCTCAGCCAGTCGCGCAAGAGATGCGTACGGAGAACGACGTTCGCGGCGAGCAAGTAGAAGAGGAACGTTCCGACGACGACATAGAGGACGACGCGGAGCGACTTCGGCGTGCGCCGGTGGGCTTTTCGACCGGTATCGCGCAGGCGGTCAAAGGCATTCCAGGCGGCGCGTCGCCACCCGATCGGCTGCGGTCGAACGGCCACGGGCTCAGTGCGTTGCAGTGTCCTGCCCCGATCCTTCCACGACGATCTCGACTCGTCGATCCTCGTGACGGCCAGGCGCCGACGTGTCGGCCGTCATCGGCGGCGGCGGCGGCGGCGGCGGCGGCGGCGTAGCGAGGAGGCCGAAGGCACGCAGGCGGTCCTTCGCGATGCCTCGCCCAACGAGGTACTGACGGACCGCGTCGGCGCGTCGCCGCGCGAGGTCGGTGGCGTGGGCAGCGTCGCCCGGCGCATCCACGTAGGCCTTCACGGAGATGGAGCGTCTGCGCACCGCCTGCAACGCTTGGGCGACGCGATCGAGCCGCTCGCGCGCCGTCGCCATGAGCCTGGCCGTGTCGCCTTCGAAGAAGACGCTGTCCGCCACGGTCACCGCCATTCCACCGCCGGTCTCGCTCACGGCAGCAAAGGGACCGATCTGCGCCTTCCTCTGCGCGACGTAGGCGAGGTTCCTGGCCTCCTTCGAGCTCGGCGCGTCGACGTGCGATCGCTCGGCCGCGTCCAGGAAACGCTTCGCCTCGGCGAGGTCATCGGGGCTCGCCTCGACGGCGCCGGCGCGAGCGTGGGCAACGCGCGCATTGTCGCTGGCGAGGTCGTGGACGCGCGCTGCCATCTTACCGGCGGCCTCCCGCGTCCGGGCTTCGCGCGTCAGCACGAGCGCGGCCTTTGCGGTGATCGGCGAGAGCGGCATGGGGTAGCCCCTCCGGGGCAGACGCAGCGTTTGCATTGGACGTGCCGCCGTCCGACGTGCGGCAGGACCCGAAGAATCGCTGGTTGCGCGCGGGTTGGCTCGGCCATGGCGCGCCGCGAAAGCCGCGGAAAGCCGCGCAAACCGCGAAGCGAGCGCGCTGCGTGGCGGTTCGCCCCGAAAAGCGCGCTCACGCCACGTCCGCTTCGAGGATTCCGCCGGCGAGCTTTGCTCCTCGCATGGCGAGCCGGCCGCAGACTCGTGAGCGCTCTCGACAGCGCGCCGAGGCACGTTCCTCGCACGCATTCGTCCCTGGACCCGAAACGCGATGCAAGCCGACGCCACAGGCCAGTTTCCGTTGCTCGCAGGCTCCACGATGCCGGTGGTAGGCGACATCATCGCCAACAAGTACCGCGTCGAAGCGGTCCTGGGCCGCGGCGGGATGAGTGTCGTCTACCGGGCGACACACCTGGAGCTCGATCAGCAGGTGGCCATCAAGGTCCTCTCGGCGGAGGCTCTGCTTCTTCCCGAGTACGTTGCGCGTCTCAAGCGCGAGGCACGCGCTGTCTCGCGGATCCGCAGCGAGCATGTGGTGCGCGTCCACGACATCGGCGAGCTGCCCACCGGTGGCGTCCCGTACCTCGTGATGGAGTGCCTGACCGGTCTCGACCTCGCGGCGGTCCTCGCGCGACGTGGGCCTTTCCCGATCGATCTCGCCGTCGAGTGTGTTCTCCAGGCCTGTGAGGCGCTCGCCGAGGCGCATGCGCTCGGGATCATTCATCGCGACTTGAAACCGGCGAATCTGTTCCTCACCGAGGCGGTCGACGGCTCACCATGCGTGAAGGTCCTCGACTTCGGCATCTCGCGGATGTCTCGACGGCATGGCCTCTCGGCGCTCACTGATCCGGGCACCGTGCTCGGGACACCGAGCTACATGGCGCCCGAGCAGATGGAAGCGGCAGACACCGTCGATGCGCGGGCCGACATCTGGGCGCTCGGCACCATCCTCTACGAGCTGCTCGTCGGCAAGCCGCCGTACACCGGCGAGTCGCTCCCGCAGATTTTCATGAAGATCATGCGCTCCAGGACGCCCAAGGCCTCCGCGGTCCGCGTCGACGTCCCCTCCGGGATCGACGGGATCATCGCGCGTTGCCTGGAGATCGATGCCCCCGACCGCTTCCAGACCGTCGCCGATCTGGCGTGGGCGCTCTCGACCGTCGGCACCCCGCACGCGCGTGACTCGGCAGCACGCATCTCGCGGGTCTTCGACAAGCAGAGCTCGGAGCATCCGGAGGCGACACCTTCGGGCACGCTGCGCTCCACGGTCCCGCCGCCCGTCGTGAACGTCGTCCCCCGGCGGCGCGGTGGTGGAGCGCGAGGAGGCGCACGCCATACGGTGGCCGCGATCGCGAGCGCAGCGGTCCTCGGAGCAGCGTCGGTGTTCGGCGTGCTCGCGATCCGCTCTGCCGTCGATGCAAGCGTGGCGCAGGCGCCGCCATACGAGCAGCCCCCGCCCGGCGCGCAGTTCGCCGAGGACGCGGCGGTCGCCATCGCTTCGCGCGTGCGTCCCACCGCAACGCCGCTCGCCGTGCCGGTGGTGGTCGTGCCCGCCGCGGTGGTGCAACCCGCGGGAATGCGCGTGGCGGCGCGCGCGTCGGCTTCGGCGCCGAGGCCAAGCGCCGGCCTGGCAGGCGCGATCGCGAGCGAGCCGCTGCGTCCCGCGGAGCCCTTGGGCTCCTCCGCCTTGCGTGGGGGAGACCCTACCAACGGCGGCGGGGAGCCCTCGGTGATGCCGGCGCGCGAAGAGGCGACGCCGCCGCCCGACGTCGAGTGACGTCTCGCGCTCGCCGAGCGCGTAACCGCACGTCCGCGAGGCTCGTCGTACTAGACTCGCGCCGTGCGCCGTGCGCGAAACGACGCCACGTCTCGTCCGCGGTCGCGGTGGTACCCGCGTCGCGAGCTCGCGTGCGCGGTGACGACGGTCGTTCTCACGATAGGGTCGGCGGCGGTCACGCGCGACGCGCGCGCGCAGGACGATGCTCCCGCTGCCGGTGACACCATCGTTCCGCCCCGTCTCCTCGCGCCGGTCCAGGCCGTGTATCCAGACGGCGCCGAAGGGGATGCGTTCGTGGTGGTCGCGGTCACCATCGCTCCCGACGGTTCGGTGCAGAGTGCACGTGTCATCGAAGGTCTCGAGCCGTTCGCGTCGCGCGCCGTCGAAGCGGTCGGCCCCGCGCGCTTCGTACCGGCGACACGCGGAGGCGCTCCCATCGCAGTGACCGTGCGCTTCCGGATCGACTTTGCCAAGCCCGCCGCTCCCGTTCCCGCCGCTCCTCCGCCCGAGCGCGAGCCCGAGCCGGCGCTCGAGCCCGTGCCTTCACCGCCGGTCGCCGCGCCGGACGCGCCGGACGCGCCGGGTGAGGTGCTCGTGCGCGGCGGCAAGGGCGCGGTCGGTGCCCCCATCACTGACTCGTACGGCCGCACCGAGGTTCGCCAGATGCCGGGCGCGTTCGGCGATCCCTTCCGCGCCATCGAGGTGGCACCAGGCCTGACGCCGGTGGTGAGCGGATTGCCCTATTTTTACGTGCGCGGAGCGCCGCCGGGCAACGTCGGCTATTTCTTCGACGGCGTCCGAGTTCCCTACCTCTTCCACTTCGGTCTCGGGCCATCAGTCATCCAGCCGGCGCTCATCGCGCGCACCGACCTCTACAAGGGAGGCTATCCGGCGGCGTTCGGTCGATTTTCCGGCGGCGTCGTCGACTCCGCCGCCGCGCCGCCCGCCGACCGCGCGCACGGCGAGGGCGTGCTGCGCGTCATCGACGCGGGCGGTCTCGTCGAGGCACCGTTCGCGAACGGCCGAGGCTCGGCGCTCGCAGGCGGGCGCTACTCGTATACGTCCGCGCTGTTCTCGCTCCTCGATTCGAAGACTTCCCTCGACTACCGCGATTACCAGGCGCGTGTCGCCTATTCGCTCACCGATCGCGATGTCGTGTCGCTCCTCGTGTTCGGCGCCTACGACCGCGCCACGCAACGAGCTACGCCCGATCGCGAGACGCTCGACGCTGCTTCGGGCAACGCGCCGCGCCCCGATCAGGTGAAGGAGATCGAGGTGGTGCTCTTTGCCTCCGAGTTTCATCGCGCCGACCTCCGCTGGGATCGGCAGCTCTCGAGCGGCGGCTCGATGCGGCTCGCGGGGACTCTCGGCTTCGACCGCACGCGCATCGAGGCCCGCCGCGCCGCCAAGGACGTGATGACGGCGGCGCGCTTCGAGCTCGTGCAGCCCGTGAGCTCGACGGTGACGGCGCGGGCCGGTGCCGACCTCGTGGTCGACAACTACCACGCCGACTCGCTGCCGCTCTTCGCCGACGATGACGACGTCGTGGCCCGGCAGCGGCGCCTCTTCACTACGCGCACAGACTTTGCGACCGGCATCCGCGGCGATGCCGTGATCGTCATCGACAAGCGCATGGAGGTGACGCCGGGCCTCCGGCTGGATGTCTATGGCTCCGACCACGCGCGCGCCATCGGCGTCGACCCGCGCATCACCGCGCGCATTGCCGTCACCGACAAAGTGCGGATCGTCCATGCGTATGGCCTCGCGACACAGCCGCCGTCCCCGCCGCTCGCGCTGCCGGCGGTGAGCATCGCGCGTCTCGAGGGCGGACTGCAGCGCTCCGCGCAGACGAGCGCCGGGGTGGAGATCGATCTGCCCTCCGACGTGTCTGCCACGGCGACGGTCTTCCACCAGGCGTTCTACGATCTGAACGACGCGCTGGGGACGGCACAGGTGCAGATCATCGACATCGAGAAGAGCGACTCGCTGCTCGGCAAGACCCACGGCTCGGCCTACGGGCTGGAGCTCGGCGCGCGTCGCAAGCTGTCGCGCACCGTCGGCGGGCTCGTCTCGTACACACTCTCGCGTTCGGAGCGCACAGCGAACGGCCACACGTTCCTCTCGACCTACGATCGACCGCACGTCTTCAATGCCGCGCTCTCCGTCGATCTCGGCAAGGGCTGGCGGCTCGGCTCGCGGTTCGTCTTCTACAGCGGCGGCCCCGTCACGCCGCAGACGCCCGCCTTCGCTGGACAGGTGGTGGGCGTGCCTCCGCCGCGCGCGCCGGACTTCGTGCGCATCGACGGTCGGGTGGAGAAGCGGTGGCGTGTCGGCGCGCATGGCTACATCGCGGTCGTCCTCGAGGCGCTCAATGCGACGCTGTCGACCGAGACCACCGGCTATCAGTGCGGCACGCAGCTCGCCGTGCCCGGCCTGACACGCGCCCCTCCGCCGTGTAGCGCGCGCATCTTCGGCCCGGTCACCGTGCCGAGCCTCGGCGTCGAAGGAGGCTTCTGATGCGGATGCTGTCGCCGCGCGCTTTAGTTGTGGGATGCACGTGTCTCCTGGCGCTGGCCTGCGTCCCCGCCGACCAAGCGCTGCCGCTCGGCTCCGCGGAGTTCACCATCACCGGCCGCGGCTCGCCGCGAACACTCGCCGACAACGTGGTCGTCGATGAGTGGTCGATCCACGTCGATCGCTTCCTCCTGTCGTTTCGCACGATGACGATCGTGAACCTCGAGAGGCCCGACCAGTGCGCTTATCGGGGACGCGGCGCCGCCACCAACGTCGTCTTCGACGGCGCGATCGGCAGCGTCGTGCAGGCGTTCAACGGCATCATGTCCGGCGACTGCCCCGACGTCGGCATGCGGCTCGGGGCGCCGGACGACCACACGGTCCCCGGCGAGGGCGCGACCACGGACGATCTGTTGACGCTCCTCTCGGGCCGGCCGGCACATGCGCTCTTCGAGGCGACTGCGACGCATGCGCCGCGGCTTGGGCTCGAGACGGAGACGATCCTCAAGCTGTCGCTGCGCTTCGACACGGCGCGAACCGCGTCGTCGTTCGGCGGTTGCCGAGATGCGATTCGCGGCGCGCGCATCCATCCCGATGCGCGCTACGCGGTGTTCGTTGCGGTGGCGGCGGAGGCGTTCTTCCGCGATGCGATCTCGCTGAGCGCGCAGCTACAGCTCCAGCCCTTCCTCCTCGCGGATCGCGAGGGCGACAACGACGGCGTCGTCACCATGGACGAGCTCGATCAGCTTCCGCTCATCAGCGCGAACGGCCCGTTCTATCAGCTGCCGAACGGCAGCCACGCAGGGTCGTTCGGCGACTACGTGCGCGCGCAGTTCATGTTCGCCGTGAGCTACGGCCACGGCGGCCTCTGCAACGGCATCGAGGCCGGAACGGAGCTGCCGTGAGAGCTACAGAGAAAATTTGTAGCGAGCGGTGCCGTCGACGGGGACCGTCACGGTCGCCGACTCCGTCTTGCCTTCGGCGGTCGTGCACGTCACGCGGTGTGCGCCCGCAGAGAGCTCGACGCCCGCCACCGGCGTCGCTCCGCGCGGCGCCCCGTCGACGGTCACGTTGCACCAACCGCCCGACGCGCCGACGTTGAGCTTGCCCGCGCCTGCCGGCTGCGGGGGCGTGGGGTTGGCGTTCGTCTGGGCGCCGTTGGGACGGCCGCTCGGTCCGTGACGCTCGGGCACCTTCTCGAGCGTGACGTCGAGGTGCTTGGTCTCCATCGCGTTGCCGCTGAAGCTGACCGTCTGTTCGGTGAACCCGGGCGCGGTGATCACGAGCTTGTGCGAGACGCTCGACGTCACGGCCTCGATACGCGGACCGCTGACCACCTTGCCGTCGAGCGTGAAAACCGGCGTTGCCGTCTCCGGAACGACCTTCAACTCGACGACCACGGAGCCCTTCTTCAGCTCGAGCTTCACGCGCGTGGCGCTCGCTGCGCTGGGCGTCGGCGAGTCGTCGGCCTTCAGCGTGACCTGCTCGCGACCTTGCTCGAAGCCGTCCATCGTGAGCTTTACGTCCAGCGGCACACCGGTGGGAAGCTGCGTGATGGTGGCCGGCGTGACCTCGGCGCGCAGGTCGCCGTTGATCCAGATCGATGCGCCCGGCGGCGTGCTCTCGAGCGCGAGCGAGCCCTTTCCGGCGGCGGCGCGGTCGCCGCGATCGTTGGCGGCGGCGTTGCTGTGGGCCTCGTCCATGCCCTTCTTCGTGATCATCAGGTAGCCGAAGCCGCCGCCGATGGCGCCGAGCGCGATGACGCCCAGGAGGAGCCCGATGACGAGGCCGCTCCGGCTCTTGCGATGACCGCTCGCGGTGACGTCGGTGACAGTGCGCGCCGCGGCGGGCATGCTCTGCGTGCTGGTGGCGTGGCGACCGCTCGCGTCGACGTCGCCGACGTCCGGCGCGGACAGCGCGTGCTGCATCTCGATGATGTCGGCGAGCTGCTTGCCCTGGAGCAGGGCTTCCTTCTGCATCGCGAGCTTGTCCTCGAACAAGCCCTGCATGAACTGATTCAACGCGATGTGCGAGACGGCGATCTGATGCCGGCGGACGAAGCCCTCGATGTCGGACTGCATCTCGCGCGCGCTCTGGTAGCGGTCGTTGGCGTCCTTCGCGAGCGCCTTCATCACGATCGGCTCGAGGTCGACCGGGTAGTCGGAGCGCACGTCGCTGGGACGCGGGTACTCGCGCTCGCAGATGAGACGGAGCGTTTCGTACTCGCTGGCGCCCTTGAAGAGGCGCTTGCCGGTGGTGAGCTCGAACAGCATGACGCCCGTCGAGAAAACGTCGCTGCGCGCGTCGATGACCTCGCCACGCGCCTGCTCCGGCGACATGTACGGGACCTTGCCTTTGAGCTTGCCGCTCTTGGTCGCCTCGCGCGAGTCAGGTCCGCGGCTGTCGGATTTCGCGATCCCGAAGTCGACGATCTTCACGTCGCCGGTGAACGTCACGACCACGTTCTGCGGGGAGATGTCGCGATGGACGATGTTGAGGGCCGAGCCGTCGAGCTCGTGCTTCTCGTGCGCGTAAGAGAGGCCCGCGCACATGCCGAGGACGATCGCGAGCGCGTGCTCGAGAGGGAACTCGAGGACGCCCTTCTTCTTCATCTGACGGACGATGGAGCGCAGGTCCTCGCCGTGGACGTGCTCCATCGCGATGAAGTATTGGCCGTCGTGCTGACCGACGTCGAAGATCTGGACGATGTTCGGGTGCGACAGCGTCGCCGCGATGCGCGCCTCGTGGAGGAGCATCTCGATGAACGCGCGGTCCTGGTTCATCGACGGAAGGATCCGCTTGATGACGAGGAGCTTCTCGAAGCCGGCGACGCTCTTCTGGATGGCGAGGAAGAGCTCGGCCATGCCACCCGTCGCGAGCTTGCGGATCAGCGTGTACTTGCCGAAGCGGCTGGGCATGCCGTCCATGCCGAGCGAGTCAGGCGAACCAGGCGAACCAGGCGAGCCAGGCGAGCCAGGCAAGGGAGCCAACGCCTGCGGGGTCGCAGCGAGCGTTGGAGGCGACGACGGAGCCTGGGACATCCTGACGAAAACCTAGTCCGCGGCGGTGCTTGGGTCAATCGAGCGACATCTGCGCGAGCGCCCTGCAACGGTGTGGAGACGTTGCTCGAACGAAGTACTGTCGGGTCTTGTAGTCTGCTGGGCTGCTCGTGATGAAACGCCGCTTTTCTGGAGCTTTCCTCGCGTCCGTCGGGGTCGCGGCCGTCCTCGGGGCCGCCCGCGTGGCCGCCGCCGCGGGTCCGATCACGAAGGGCCCGTGGATGCAGCACGTCACGCCCACCTCGGCGGTCGTCCTCGTCGAGGTCGATCCGCCCTCGCCCGTGACCATCGAGCTCGGCATGTCCTCGGCGGTGGGGTCGACCGACGCGGGCGCGGGGAGCGTCATCGAGAGCCGTGACGTGCGCGCGCTGCACTCGATCCTCGTGAAGGGCCTCGAGCCTGCGACGCGCTACGCGTTCACCGTGCGCGTCGGCGCGACGACGAGGTACGGAGCGCTCACCACGGCACCCCGCGAAGAGAGCGGCGACCCGTTCCGGTTCCTGGTCTACGGCGACAACCGCAGCGACGACGCCGCGCACGCCGCCGTCGTCGTCGCCATGGTCGGGCGCGCCTCGAGCTTCCTCGTCAACACCGGCGACTTCGTGGAGCGCGGAAATTCCCGCTCGGAGTGGCAGTCCTTCTTCGACATCGAGGCACCGCTGACGCGCGAGCGTCCCATCTTCTCGTGCGTCGGGAACCACGAGCTCGCCGACGGCGCCGGGCTCGACTACGTGCGCTACTTCGGCCCCGCCGAGCTGCCCAGGGAGGTCGCCGCGCCCGCGCCCGCCGTGATCGGCGTGCCGCTCGACGCCGGCGCGCCGAAGCTCACGCTCGATCAACTGAGCGGGACGTTCCGCTGGTCGAACGCGCGCTTCTTCATGATCAACGGCATGGTGCCGTACACGAGCGGCCCGACGCGGGCGTGGCTCGACAAGGTCCTGAGCGAGTCCGACAACGAGCCCGGGCTCGTCTGGCGCATCGTCGTCGTGCATCACGGCCCGTGGTCGAGCGGGCCGCACGGCGACAACAAGCTGCTCCAGGAGGCGAACGTCCCGCAGCTGCTGCGCGCGCACAAGGTCGACCTCGTGATCTCCGGACACGATCACATCTACGAGCGTGGGTCGTCCGACGGGCTTCCGTACCTCGTCTCGGGCGGCGGCGGCTCGCCCGTCTATCGCGTGAAAAAGGCGGAGAAGACCTCGCGTCGTTACGAGTCGGTGCACCACTTTGTCGAGGCGTACGTGAGCCCGGTCGCGATCCAGTTCGTGGCGATGCGTCCGGACGGCTCGACGGTGGAGTCGTGCGCGCTCGGCAAGGGCACCGGATGGACGTGCGACGGCAACGGCAACGGCGACGCCGAGGACGCCGGTGCCGCACGTCCGCCGGCGTCGCCTTCACGCTGCGGTTGCCGGACGGCGGGTGCCGACGGCGAGCGCGGCGCGCCCTGGGGAAGGAACGCGGCCCTGCTCTTCGTCGCGGCGCTGGCGTCGGGCGCGGCGCTCCTCACGCGGCGCGCACGACGACGTTCCATGCGATAATCGACGCATGCAGAAGGCGCTGGTGCTCGTGGTCCTCGTCCTCGCAGCCGCGTCGTCGTCCGCGACGATCGGTTGCACGACGTACCGCGATCAGCTCGTGCGAAGTCAGCGCTCGTACGAGCAGACCCAGTACGAGCGCACGCTCGGTCTGCTGCGCGCGCTCGAGCCGAGCGTGTCGCGCTTGTCGACCCCGGAGCAGGCGCAGTACGCATACCTGCGCGGCATGACCGACTACCGCATCGGCAATCGGATCGACGCGCGCCACTGGCTCGCCATCGCACGGACGTACGACGACACCTCGCCGGGCACGCTGCCCGCCGACTGGAAGTCGCACATGACCGATGCGCTCGACGAGATGAATGCCGTCGTCCACGCCGACGGCCTCGTCGAGCTCGCGACGTCGCGCAAGCCCGGCGAGGACGCTCCGGCGAAGACCGTCACACCCGCCAGGTGACCGGTGACGGATGGCACGTGACGCGCGCGGTCAGGTGCTCGTGGCGCCCAGCGTGTCGAGCCGGTCCTTGATCGCGAGTCGCATCTTCTTCAGCTCGACGGTGAGCTGACGTTCGGACGGTGTCGGTCGCGGACGGTGAGCGAGCTTTTTCAGCTGGAGCTCGAGAGCGCGGGCCTGGATCTCGATCTCACGTGCATTCAAACGCGACAGGTTCATGAACCCTCCGGCGAGCGAGAGACAACGGCGATACGATGCGATGCGAGAGACGTGTTAGCAGTGCTCCACATTCCCGCTAGACACGCGGGCGTCTCTTCGCGGTCGCTTTACATGCGAATCGCCGGACGTCGTGCGGGGTGTGAACATCGGTATTTTGCGAACGCGATTGTTGGAAACAACCGTGCCGCGGCGACGTCTATCCTCGTCACATGATGTCTCGCGGAGTTGCCATGCGATCGATCGGCAGTGTGGCGTTCTTCGTCGGCCTCGGCGTGGTGGCAGGATGTGGCGGCGCGTCGCTCAACGTCGTTCAGTCACCTCCGACGAGCGTCCAGGCCACGAACCAGATCATCGGCACGCGCGCCGACGGCACCGCGAAGGAGCTGCGGGCGTTGGGTGAGCGCGCGCTCCTCGCGCAGCGCTGGCAGGAAGCGGTCGACGCCTTCGAGGCGCTGCTAGCCGGCGACAGCGCAGCCGCGAACGATCCGCAGGTGCTCTACGATCTCGCCGTCGCGTACGAAGGTCTCGGCGAGCGCGAGAAGGCACGCGCTCGTTATCGCGAAGTGCGGTGTCGCTTCCCCGACGACCCCAACGCGCGCAACGCGCTCGTGCGCGAGGTATCCCTCGACGCGCATCTCGAGGACTGGACCGCGCTCGGTGAAGCGGGCGAGTTGATCCTCGCGCGCAAGGAGATCGATCCCGCCGAGAAGATGCTCGGTCTCGGCGCACGCGGCCTCTCCAGGATCCAGGCGGGCGAGGAGATCGCCGCGACGCGTGCCATCCAGCAAGGCCTCGAGCTGATGGACGAGACGCGCTACGGCTCGACCGGGCAGCTGCCCGTCGCCGCCGCCATGATCAAGTACGCGAACGGCGAGCTCCGGAAGTACCGGTCCGAGAAGATCTCGATCAATCCCCCCGGCCCTGACTTCCTCATGAAGCTCGAGATGCGTTGCTCGTTCCTGCTCGAGGCGCAGTCGTCGTACGCCGACGCGATCCGCTCCGTTGATCCGCAGTGGGCGGCGATGAGCGGCTATCGCGTCGGCGAGATGTACCGGACCCTCCATCACGATCTGATGCTCATCCCGCCGACCGACAAGGCGAAGACCGAGCACGACAAGCAGCTCTTTTACGGGATCATGCACGTGCGCTACCGCGTGCTCCTCGAGAAGGGCATGGAGATGATGAAGCGCACGCTGGCGCTCGGCGAGAAGACCGGCGTCGGCGCCGCCTGGATGAAGCGCGCGGAGACGCTCCAGGCCGAGATGGACAAGGCCCTCGAAGCGGAGAAGGCCACGATCGCGAAGTTCCCCTTCACCGAAGAGGAGCTGACGAAGGCATTGGAGATCATGAAGCAGAAGGCCGCCGACGACCTGGCGAAGGCCTCGAGGAAGTAGCCGGACGCGGCTCGCTGCTCGCGGGCTTGACGCCTCGCCGTGTCGGTGCGACGCGCGCTTGTCGAGGAGCTGCTGCGAGCCCTCCGGCTTGTGGCGCCTTCCTTGCTTGCGTGCTCTTGCCTTCTCGGCTAACCTTCGCGCCCTTGATTCCGCGAGCCCAAGACTCGAGAAAT
>JAYTOQ010000137.1:0-2492 GCA_043747665.1 Polyangiaceae bacterium
GCGCGCGAGGGCCAGCATGCCTTCCTCGCGGAGAGCACGCGCGAACTCTTCGCCGGCGAGCCCGTCGATCTGGTGCCCGCCGTAGGTGATGAAGTTGAAGACGAAGCCCATCTTCCCGAGCTCCTCGGGGAAGCGTCGCATCTCCTCGTCGTTGAGGCCCGTCGTGTCCCAGTTGAAGGAGGGCGACAGGTTGTACGCCAGCATGCGGTCCGGATACTTCGCGTGGATGGCGTCGGCGTAGATCTTTGCGTCGTGGAGGTCGGCGGTCTTCGTCTCCATCCAGAGGATGTCGGCATACGGCGCGACCGCCAGGGACTTGGCAATCGCATAGTCGATTCCGCCGCGTACCTGGTAATAGCCGTCAGGCGTCTTGGCGTGCTCGCAGTCCCAGACCACGTGGACGCCCATCGACTTGGCTTTTTCGTTGATGGTGTAGAACGACGCGCGGGCGGCGAAGGCGAGCCACTCCTCTTCGGTCATCGAAAACACGACGCCCTCGCCCGCGAGGAAGCGCATGACCTCGGCCACCGCTTCACCGTAGGTCTTCACGTTGGCCTCGACCTGCCAGACGTCGACGAAGTGATCGAAGACCTTGTCGAGCGCGGTGTCGACCGCCAGCTTGCCGTCCTTCTCGTAGGCGGCGACCGCCTCGTCGAGCATGGTGCCGAGGTTCATCTCGTCGAGCCAGGCGTCGGCGGCCGCGTACTCGTCCTCGCTCGTCGCATAGAGCTGGTGGCCGCTCAGCTCCTCGATGCCGGCGCGATGGAAGCGCCGGAGGATGGCGAGGAAGCCCGCCTTGAAGCTCGGGACCATGAGGTTGGTTGCGCCGAGAATGAAAGGCTGGTCACGCTCGTCGCTGCGCCCGTCGAGCAGCGTCGCCGACTCGGCATCGGTGCGGGCCACGATGATCCCGGGCACCTGCATGATGTCGAGCTGAAAGCGCGCCGCGCTGAGGCGCTTGATCTGCTCATCCTCGGAGACGAGCACCTTGCCGCCTTGGTGCCCGCACTTCTTCACGCCGGGCTTCTGGTCCTCGATGTGATAGCCGGGCACGCCGACCTCGACGAAGCGGCGCACCAGGTTTCGCACGTGGGCATCTCCGCCGTGGCCAGTATCGGCGTCGGCGATGATGAAAGGGCGATAGTCGACCGGATCGCTGGCCTTCCGCTGCTCGTCGGTCATTCGCGCGCGCGCAAAGAACTGGTTTTTGTCCGCGGTGAGGAGGGCGCGCACGATCGGCGCCGCCTCGTCGGGGACCTGGCTGAGGGGGTAGCTCGCGAGGTCGGGGCCGGGATCCTCCTGCACGGAGCCCTTGGCGCTCGTCGCCCAGCCGCCCAGATAGATGGCCTCGATGCCGGTTCGCTTCATCGCGACGGCTTGACCCGGCGAATAGGGCCCGAAGGTGGTGATGCACTTCTTCGCGGCGAAGAGCTCGCGCAGCCGCGCGTGGAAGGCGGCGGCGCTCTCCCGCGCCACGGTGTAGTCGGCTCGGATGGCTCCGCGCTGCTCGACCACCTCGCGCGGCGTGTGGAGTCGCTGCAGGCCCTCGAAGCGGCGGCTCGCGAACCACTCACGCATCTCCTTGATCTCTCGATCGATCGTCATCGCCGCCCAGTCTAGACGAGTCCTCGTGAAAGTTTGAGGCCATGGATCGCAAGGCCTGCCTCTTCGTCGTGCTGACCTCGATCGCGGTTGGCTCACTGGCCTCGCTGCATGCGTCGGCGACGAGCCCTCGGTAGCAGGAAGCCCGACGCCCGACGGCGATGGGGGCGGCGGCAAGATCGACTTTGGCGGAGGGCCACACGCCACGGTCGGCGGCCTCGACGCATTCGCGATGATGCTGCTCAACAAGGCGGGGCCCTCCCGCATAGGAGAATTTCTTCGGCGGTGTGTGGAGCGACTTCATCGACCGCGTTCGGCTCGACGCGTGCGGCCGCGCGGAGACATTCATGCTCGCGCACTCCGCGCTTTCGGCAGCGGATCGCCCTCCGCCGCCGTCGGCGGGAGCGATCCCTACGTCCTCGTCTACCGCCCTTGAAAGAGAAGCGTCAAACGCCCGCGGGAGCCTCGAACCTCCACGCCTTCTTCACCATGGCGTTGGTCTGCTGCTGCGCGTCGGCAGGGTGGAGCGCCTTGTCCTCGCGCAGCTCCTCGACCACGATCTTCGGGAGGATGCGGTCGACGTGCATGATCGCCTTGGTGGTGTCCGCGTAGCCGCTCTCGGCGAGCGCCGCCGTTTCGCTGTCGCCGAGGGACGTCGCCGTCGTGTGCAGCATGAGCCATGCGATGCCGAGGTGGCTGAAGTACGTGTGGTCATCGCGGAGGCTCTTCGCGGTCTCCGAGGAGCGCACCGCGTTGATGAGGCCCGCGGCCACGCCGGCGACCGCCGAGACGGCATCTTTCACCGGCTGGGTCGTGCTTCCGCCGAGCGCCTTGATCCGCGCCTCGAGCTCCTTCTCCTGTTTCTTCAGCAGCGTCTCGAAGGCGACCAC
>JAYTOQ010000138.1:0-8010 GCA_043747665.1 Polyangiaceae bacterium
TCGAGCGGATCGAGCGGATCGAGCGGATCGAGCGGATCGAGCGCGGACGGCGGCGCCGCCGGGGCGCTACCGGCATCGACGTTCCTCTTCGTGTCGAAGGCCACGCCCGATCACGACGTCCTCATGGCGTACGACGGCGCGAGCGGCCAGGTGCGCACGGTCACGGATCTTCGCGGCGACGGGAGCGATGGTTGGGCGATCAACGGCTCCGGCATCTCTGTAGATTGCACGCGGATCGCGATCTCGTCGCTCTACGGGGCGACGCAGGCCGACGTCGACACCATGTTGCCGACGCAGCACATCTGGACGTTCGCGTCCGACGGCTCGGACTTCCGGCGGCTCACCCCCGTGTTTCCCAACACCGGCGGAGGAAGGAACCAGTTCGCGATCGAGGTTCGCAATCCGTCCTTCTCGCGCACCGGTGCCGACGTCCTCTATGGCTATGGCGAGTACTGGTACGAAGGGACCACGCTCAAGGGCGGGTCGGGCATCTGGAGCGTCGGGGCCGCCGGGGGGAAGCTGCCCGCGCTCTTCGCGGCGCCCAGCCCGTGCAGCCTCGTCGATCCGTCCGTTGACCCGAAGTCGGGCCGCGTCGCCGTCATCCACAACGTCTGCGCCGGCCCGGGCGACGGCATCTACCTTTACGCCGAGGACGGCTCGGGAGCTCCCGAGAGTGACTGGGTCGGCATCGTGATCGAGGGAACGCCCGACTCGCGCGACAAGATCGCGTTCGCGAAGATCGCGTACGCCGGCGGCGCGTCGCAGCTCTCGAGCTTCGACTGTCCGGAGGCGCTCAACCCGAGCTTCTCCAACGAAGGCGCGCCATCGTCATCGTCGGCGGCCGGCCGGCGAGCGCCTTCGTGACCAACACCACCATCGACAGCAGCGCCGGCGAGGGCATTGTCCGCGGCTGGACCGGTGATCCGGTCGAGCTGCTCGCGACCAACACGTTCACGAACATCGCGCGTTGCAACCAGACGTTTCCCAAGCCGTCGATGGGCGTCTGCCCGGCCCCGGCGCCCTGTCCCAAGTGAGCGTCACGCGCTGACGAATCAGGGCGAGCGGGGAGAGCTCCCGAGCGCAGCGGGGCCGCCCATATACGGGCGGGATTGCACGATGAAGACCTCTTCACCGCGCAATACCCACTCGATATCCAGGGGACGATCCTTCGGAAATATACCGCGCAGCTTCTGCGCTGCGTCGGCGAGCCTCGCGACACGAGCATTGGTGAGAATGGGATCTCCCTTCCTGGGATTGGCAATCTCGTGGACGCCCCCGTCAGGCTGGAAGACGAGCATGGTGTCCTCGTCCGAGCGCGACACGATGCGAAGGCCCTTGTTGAACACGTTGTAGAGCAGGATCTCGGGCAGCTTCTTGCCGTCGACGACGCGCATGCCGAGCCCGCTCTTTGCATTGATGGTGAACGTGTTCTTGTCGGTGGGATCCGTTGGATGCGCGGTGACGAGCACGCCTGCTGCGGTCGCAGCGATGCCGATCTGCACGAGCACCGCGCCGTAGACCTGGCGGTGATCGATGCGATAGAGCTCGCGCTCCTCGAAGGCAGCGAGGTTCCACACGCTCGCCCAGACCTTCTTGACCGCTTCCGCGACCGCAGTTGCGCCGCGTACGTTCGGCACGGTGTCGTAGAGGCCCGCGCCGGAGAAGCCGGGGAGGTCCTCGGCGTTCGTGGAGCTGCGCACGAAGACGCCGACCTCGGCGCTCGCGCCGGCATCGGCCTCGGCGGTGAGCCTCTGCAGCGCCTCACCCAGCGTCGCGACGAAGGCCGGAGCGAGCGGCGCGTCTTGGATCTCGCGACGCAACTTCTCGAGCGCAGTCCTCCGCTCGGCGAGGCGCGCGCGAAACGTCGGGTCGGCGAGCAGCGTCTCCACGTGCGCGTCGATCCCCGCGGCCTTCAGGTGCGCCGCATAGAACGAGATCGGGATCCCGAAGCCTGCCGGCACGGCGACCCCCGGGAGCTTCGCCGACACGATCTCGCCGAGGTTCGATGTCTTGCTGCCGTATGCGCTCGCGTCGGCCGCGTGCAGCGTGTCGAGCGTGGCGAGCGCCGTCGCGGCGAGGTTCGCCTTGGGCACCAGCACCGTGGTGCGCTCCCGGTGTGCGGTCTTCGAGGCCTCGATCTCCTTCGGCGTCGCTGCTTGCAGGGTGGCGCTGGTGGCGCCGGCCTCGAAGCGCACCATCTTTCCGTCGAGGGCCGCGTAGGTCTTCGCGGCGTCGCGTAGGCCGACGTTCGGGATGTCCCACGCGGCGGCACGAATGTTCACGTGCGAGAGCGGCGTCGAGAAGCTCTGCGAGATGATCCCGGCGACCGGAGTGATGTCGGTCAGCGGCTCGGGCAGGATCACGACCTCGTCCGGCGCGAAGATGGGCGCCGCGCCCGCGTCGCCTGTCGCAGCGCGAACGATGTGGAGCCTGCCGACCGCCGATCCCTTGTGAAAGGGCTGGTAGCCGACCGCCTTGTAGAGTGCATCGTTCGTGATGCTGGGGATCTCGCTGACCTCCGCCGCCACCGCCTCCTGGTCGTTCGAGTTGGGGCGGAGCTTCACCTTCGGCGCGAGATAGAACGTCTCGCGCATGCGCTTCCACGCGAGGCGCACGTGTGCGGCCGTGGCCTTGTCGCCGTCCCAGAAGGCGAGCGTCCACACGTCGGGCCCGAGGTGATGAACCAGGTAGCACATCAAGAAGTCCGGCTTGTCGTGCCCGTAGTTGCGATCGAAGAGCTGTTCGGCCTCCTTCGTGCGAGGCACCTTCAGCAGCTCCGCAAAGATGAAGTCCTTGTGCATCGGGTAGAGGTCGGCATCGACGTAGTAGATGGCCGAGCTCTTGAGATCGATGACGAGCTTGGTGAAGCGCTCGGCCCCGACCACCTTCGAGAAGTGGAGGAAGTCCTCCTCCGATTCGAGCTTCGGCGTCCACACCGGTCTCGCGCGCGGCGTCGGCGTGGCCCGCGCGCTTGCCGTCGTGGTCGTGACCGCCGCGCTCGCGTCGACGGCGAGGGTCGCCGCGTCGGCCGCGGCCGGCGACGTGTCGCTCTTTCGACTGCATGCGGCGACGCAAACGACGAGCAGCACGCGGGCGGCGAGACGGGTGAGCATTTGCTTTCTCGAGATCATACGCCTGCGGGCGCCATCGCGACCGTCGCGTAAGGGACTGGACCGACGCAGGCGGGTCATCTCCGCGAGCCCGCGGCGCAGGGCGCGACCCAGGTTGCTCGCCAGCGCGGATCAGCCACCGCGTCATCGACTCCGCGTCGACCGATATCGGTGGCCGCTTCGACGACGCGGAGGGCGGTGCCGTCTCCTACGCCTCGACGATGGGGATCGTCGAGGTCCGCTGATTCAGGCCTTGGGCTGCTTGTTCTTGCGGCGGATGCGCAGGACGCGTAGCGCGAGGGCCATGCCGAAGACGCCCGTGAGGGGCCAGGTCAGGTCGGTCATCTTGAACGATTTGGCCGGCGTGGTCGTGCAGCCGAACGACTCGTTGCTGCTGCTTCCGGAAGCAGCGCGCGCGTTGGCTTCATCCGCGGGGACCTGGCCGACGACGTTGCAGCCGTCGTAGACGGGGCACTGGAGGTTCACGGCGGCCGTCAGGTTGTGGATGTTCGTGATCTCGCTCTGGTCCGGCGATGCCTTCAGGATGAAGTCGGTCGTCATCGCGGCGTGCGAGATGTCGCTCCGCATGCGGGTGATGCGGACGTTGGGGCCGCTCATGCCGGCGAAGAGCGCCGCGATGTCCGCCGCGCGGACCTCGTCCGAGGACTTGCCGGTGCCGGTGCCGGCGTCGTCCGCCGGGATCGGGAGATAGTCGTCGCTCGCCTTCGAGGACTGCTGGGGACCGACGCCGCCACCGCCGTAGAACACGCCGCCGCTGAGGATGGTGTTCTGGACGAGCTGCTGGTTGAGGGTGAGCGAGCTCTCGACCTCCCAGCCCTTGCCCTGGAGAGTGGCCTCGTTCTGGGCACGGAGCGTCGTGTAGTTGCTGGAGCTCGTCTTCCAGTCCCACACGAGGTCCTTGTCTTCGATGCGGTAGAACGGGAAGTTCTGCGGCTCGTAGCGACCATCGCCGACCACCCAGAGGGTGATGCCGACCGTCGCGCCGGTGCCGACGGCGGCCATGCGGAGCGGGAGCGAAAGCGACGCGCCGGGCGCGGTGACGCGGACCGGACGCATCGCCTGGATGCCCTGGTTCGGCAGCAGCTTCATCGCGAGGAAATCGAAGCCCTCGGCGACGTACTGCGCGATGATCGGCTTCACGTCGGCCGGGATCTGGAAGCCGTTGTCGGAGAGCCACTTCTCGAGTGCGCCCGAGTCCGTGGCGTGGAGCTGGACCGTCGCGTACGGGCCGACGTTCTCCTGCTTGGTGACGGTGACGCCGTTGTCGGCCGCTCCCGCGGACGGCGCCGATGCGCTGTTCTTGCCGCCGAAGGAAGCGCAGTTGCTCGGCGGGGCCGGGCAGTTCTGCGGCGGCGGATTGATCTGCGTCGCGGTCAGGGTGTCGATCGACCCGAAGAGAACATCGGCGCTGAGGCCGACGTCGACGGTGCCGTGGATGGGGAGAACCCACGCGAACGAGGAGGGGCTCCCCGAGTAGCGGATCTGGTCATAGAGCGTCGTCTGCTTCGTCGAGACCGACAGGAGCATGCGCTCGTCGGTGATGTCCGACGCGACCTGCGTAGGCGGGTGGAAGCATCCACCGCACGCCTGCGCATCGCGCTCGGCCACGAGCCCGAGCGCCGACACCGCCACCGAGAACCCCAGAACCAAGGCTGATCGCTTCATTAGGATTGTAGCTATGTGCATCGACCGGGCCACGGCGCTCTCGGCGCCCAACAGCTCGAAAAGACGTGTGGGCGTGCCGGTGATGACCCTGTCCCACATGCCAGCGGCGTCTGGGGGCTGCTCAGGTTGGCACAACTCGGACTTTTCGATTCGAGCTTGCTAGCGTGACCCCGGGGAGTGGTGCGCGAACTGCTGCGAAGGAATTGGCTCGTCACGCTCGTCATGCTCGTCATGCTCGTCATGCTCGTCATGTGCGCCGCGTGCCGGAAGCCGGATCCGACTGAGCTGGTCGTCGGGATCCAGAGCGAGCCCATGGGCGGCATCGTCTCGGCGCTCCACATCGTGATCCGCGTCGCGGACGCCGTGGTGGTCGACGAGGTGGTGAAGCCGCCGCGCGGGTCGAAGGTCGGCTTCCCGCAGCCGTGGGAAAAATCGATCTTCGGCGCCGGAAAGGGCGCTGCGCAGGTCGAGGTGATGGTCGCCGCCATGGGAGATCCGAGCTCGCCTGATCCGCTCTTCACGCGGCTCGCATCGGCGCAGCTCCTCCCCGGAAAGAAGTCGCTCCTCCGCGTGCAGCTCGAGGCGCGCTGCATCGTGTATCCCGCCCCTCCACGCGGAGCCGACACGAAGGTGCCCGGACCTCTCAGCGGTCCGACGTGCACGGCTCCCGCGACGTGCATCATGGGCATCTGCCAGTCGCGCGCCGTGCCGCCCGCTGCGCTCGAGACGTATGCGCCGAACTGGCCGACCAACGCGCCCGATCGTTGCAAGCCGAGGAACGGCGGCCCTCCCGCGCTCCAGGTTGGGACCGGGCAATCGTATTACCTCCCCATGAAGCCGCTCCAGACGCTCCAGGCCGAGGCCGGCCCGCAGGGCGGCCATCACATCTGGATCGCGACGCGCATGCAGAACCTCAAGCAAGCCGGCTCGACCACGAAGATCGTCGGTATTCAGCCCGATACCAAAGTAGCTATTCCGCCGACCACACTTGCCTTCACGTATGCGCCCGATGAGGGCAATTTCTGCAAGCTCTATGGGATTCGCTATCAGCTCGACAACGAGGGTATCGATTACAAGCAGTTCCTCGGTAAACCGCTCGACGTCATCGTGACCGTCACCGATCCTTCGGGCTCGACGATCAGCGAGACCGCGCACGTCCAAATCGCACCGACGGTGATAGGCCAATGATGAAGAGCTCGCTCGTCCTCGCGATCGTCGCGACTGCCATGGCGACTGCCGCTGGGTCTCTCCTGAGCGCCTGCAAGGCCGACGTCAACCAGGCGAGGGCCACGACGAAGATGCCCGAGTGGCAGCTCCTCGCGAGCGAATTGCCGTCGGCGCTCCTCTCGGTGAGCGCGCGCTCACCGTCGGACGTCTACGCCGTCGGCGCGGACAAGGGGCATGGCCCGCTGGTCCTCCACTTCGACGGGCACACGTGGAAGGAGCTCCACACCGGGCACAGCGGAGACCTGTGGTGGGTGCAGGCGATCCCGAACGGACCCGTGCTCATGGCGGGCGCGAACGGAGCGGTGCTCCGCTACGACGGACAGAGATTCGAGCGCCTCCCCACGCCGGGTCTCGGCAAGCAGACCGTCTACGGGGTCTGGGGGAAGGACGGAAACGACTTCTATGCCGTCGGAAGCGCCGGCGGTCGCAACGGCTTCGTGTGGCACTACGAGGGCGGCAAGGTCACCGACGAGGTGCTGCCGCTCGATCTGCCGCGGATCACCGGCGGCGAGGTGCCCGGGTTCTTCAAGGTGTTCGGTAGCCCGACGCCGACGGACGACGTCTGGGTGGTCGGTGCGGGCGGCGCGATCCTCCGGCGTCGTGGCAATTCACCGTTCGTGGTCGTCCCCTCGCCGTCGAAGGACACGCTCTTCACGATCAGCGGCACGATCAGCGGCATCGACACGCGCCTCGTAGCGGTCGGCGGCTCCAGCAACGGCGTGCTGCTCACGAGCACGAAGGCGCAGTTCATCAACGCTTCGCCGCCAGGCGCGGGGCTCATTCAGGGCGTCTTCGCGAGCGACCACGGGGACTGGGCGAGCGGCGAGCGCGGCCTCGTGTACTCGCGGCCCCAGCCGTCGTCGCCCTTCACCGTGGTCGACACCGGGCTGACGTTGCCCGCCGCTTCGTCGCTCCACTCGATCACCGTCGACGCGAGCGGAGGCGTGTGGTCGGCAGGCGGCAACGTGCTCACGCCCGCGCTCGACAACGGCATGCTCGTTCACTACGGCGGGCACGTCCCCACCGTGGTCATCGACGAAGAAGAGAAGAAGACCGACGGCGCGGTCGCCGAGGCTCGCGGCGATGGTGGAGCGGCGCCGGCGGCCACCTGTCCGGCGGAGGTCGTCGCCGCCGGCAAGAGCGCATCGGTGGCGAGGCGCTGGGACGAGCAGATCCTCTGGGCCATCCGCCGCGATCTTCCGCGGCCCACCGTGCACGCGCGCAACCTCTTTCACGTGTCGGCCGCGATGTGGGACGCGTGGGCCGGATACGACACGAATGCGAAGGGCGTCTTCGTCGCCGAGCGTCACACCGACGCCGACGTCGAGAAGGCCCGGCGCACCGCCATCAGCTACGCCGCCTACGACATCCTCGCGCATCGCTACAAGCCGGCGGTGGGCGGCGCCGTCACGCTCGCGTGCCTGCGCGCGGTGATGGCCGACCTCGGCTACGACCCGACCGACACGCACGACACCGGCGACGATCCCATCGCGTTCGGCAATCGCGTGGCGCACACCGTCATCGCGCACGGCGCGAAGGACGGCGCCAACGAGTCGCAGGACTACGTGGACGCAGGCTATGCCGTCGTGAATCCGCCCCTCGTCTACGACGGTCCGGGCACCACGATGAAGAGCCCCGCGGTGTGGCAGCCGATCAACCTCTCCGTTGCCGCCACGCAGAACGGGATCATCCTGCCCGCCGGCGTGCAGGGCTACATCGGCGCGGGGTGGGGGAGCGTCACGCCTTTCGCGATGAAGCAGGTCGGCGGCCTCGCGAAGTGGCCCGATCCCGGTCCGACGCCGAAGCTCGGCGCTGCCATGAAGGACTGGGTGGTGGAGGTCATTCGCAAGACGGCGTCCTTTGATCCCGCTGACCCGACGACCATCGACATCTCGCCTGGCGTGTTCGGGCACAACAGCCTCGGCGCGAACGACGGAAAGGGCTGGGCGAAGAACCCGGTGACCGGCGTGCCGTATGCCGCGCAGGA
>JAYTOQ010000139.1:0-1579 GCA_043747665.1 Polyangiaceae bacterium
CGACGAGGAGCACGCGTCCGCATAGCCAGCGGCGTCCGCGCGGACGCCCGCCGTGGCGCCGTCCGCCCTACGACTTGGTCACCACGGTCGGCGGTTCCAGTGCGAGCGCAATTTCGTATGAGAGGTACCTCGTCGACTCGCAGGGTCGGTCGTTTGCACAGCCAACCCGGCTACGACTTCCTTCTCTCACCTCGGCGCACGGTTCATCGGCGCTCCATCGCTCGGCTCGAGCGGCGCGAGCGTCTTTGCGCTCGGGCCCTCGATCGCCCTGCATGCAACGGAGGCGTTCACGATCGGCGCGTGGGCGTTCTTCGGCAACGCGACGCTCAAAGGCAGGGCGACGTTACCGGCCCCTGCAAGCGGCACCGTCGCTGCGGAGGGCGACCTCCACGGCGGCGGCGGTCTCGGCGTCGAGGCCTCGCTCCGTCTCTTCGAGCTCCAGCGCGGTGAGGTGGTCGCGAACGCGACGCCGTTCTTCATCGCTGGCCCGAACGGCGGGGCCGTGTGCCTGCCTCTCGGGCTCGCATACCGCTTTCAGTGACCAGGCGCGTAGCGACGCAAGAACGCGACCAGCCTTGCACTGTGCCTCGGCTCGACGCGCGCGGGCACAGTCACTGAGCAGCGCACGCAGGATCGACGGTGAGCTCGACGTCGTCGACCATCATCGCTCCAACGCAGCCGCTCCCGCCGTCCTTGCCCACGGCGCCGAGGCCAAGCGCGCCTTCGCGGCCATGATGACCATGAAGAAGATCGACGTCGCCACCATCGAAGCGGCCCGCCGCGGTTAACCCTAGCAGGAGCCTTTCGATGATGAATGCGAGCACGGCGCCGGAGCTCTGCGCAGAGAGCGCGCCACCTGACCGCTTCGTGATCACCTCGAGCTCCACGACGACGCCAGCGTGCGACAGTTGCCGACTGCCAAAGGCCTGACGTCCGCGTCGTCCTGGTGGACGGGGCGAAGCGCCATGCGATGACTTAATCGCCCTTTTTGCACGGCATTTTGCGCGACAAACGTTCGAAGGTCTCCTTGCGCACCATGGTTCATAGCCGTGTCTTGGCAGCCCCAGGAGGATTCGGACCTGGACGGCGACGGCACGAACGACCTCGTGCTTGTCGGAAGCGCCAGACGCTGGGACGTCGAGTACTGGATCTACCTGAAGCGCGGCCTACGATGCCCTACTCTCTCGACGTCGCGCGCGGGCAGCTCTGCGGCGTGGGTGGCAAGCTCGGCGTGTGCCTCGACGGCATGCTCTTCCGAGGCGACGCCGAGATGCGCGCCGAGGCGAGCGCCACGCGGAGCACGACCTCGCAGTACGTCGGCCTGACGGTCGGCATCACGGGCTTCTGAACGGCCGCGAGGGGGTCAGCGCGTGCGACCACCAGTCCTCCAGCGCGACGAGCCCCGTGGCCGGAACGCCGTCGTGGGCGTCCTCAGCGACGGCGACCATCCAGCGCCGCTTTTCAGGGGGTGGGATGTTGCACGACGAGCTTGGATGACGAGGGGAATCGATGGCCGAAGGCGCGGGAGCTCGCTTCCGCGGTGATGGGCGTTGCTCGGTTCACGTGCGTCCCTCTTGCG
>JAYTOQ010000140.1:0-4221 GCA_043747665.1 Polyangiaceae bacterium
ATCGCGCTCGCGCTCGCGTTCGGTGCGCAGCGCGGTCGTCGCGCCGTGCCCGCCGCGGCGCGCGCCGGCGAGGTCACCGAGCTCGGCGGCGCCATCGCGAGGTACTCGATCTTTCCGACCTCGGGCCGCATTGGCGTCGCGAGCACCGATGGTCGCAGCCGCGCCGATCTCGAGATGTCACTCGTCGTCGACGGCGTGGAGCGACCGCTCGTCATGCGACGCGCCGACGTGCAGCTCCGTGACAAGCTCACGCTCGCCGCGTCGTTCCCCATCGAGCTCGGCGAGGAGCGCGCGACCGGCGCCCTCGAGCTGCGCATGGATCCCGGCTCCGACGTGCTCAGCGCGAACGTCGTCATCACGCCCGACACCGGGAGCAGCGCGCACACCTACGCGCTGCGCTTCGGCCTCGCGCCGGCCGGTCGTTCGCTCTTCGCGCCCGGCGCCGGCACCATCGCCGACCTCGGCACCACCGAGGCGCGCACGTTGATCGTGGACGACGACACGCATCCCATCGCGCTCCTCAGCGCGCAGGGCGCGCTCTCCATCGCCGAGATCCCACCTGACCTCGATCAGGCGGGCGCTCAGCCGCGCGTCGTCGTGTCGGCGCGAACGGAGACCGCCGCGCAACGATCGCCCGGCGCGGCGCCAAAGCCGGCGCGTCTCGACATCGCCATCCTGGTGGGCGCGTCCGAGCAGCTCGTGTGGGGTCGGCTCTACAAGCTCCTGCGCGCTCCGGTCGCGCGTGTCGCTGGAGTCGTCACCGGAACGAAGGAGCGCGCGCACGTCATCGGCCTGGACGAGGACGGACGCCCGCAGGTCCGCGTCGCCGTCGATGCGCAAGGCCGCTTCGCCATCGATGCGCCGACCACCACTGTGCAGTGGTTCGCGGCGCTCGAGGCCGCGCATACGAGCGCGCCGGTGCGTTACACGCCTGGCACACCGACGGAGCTGAAGCTCGACGTGTCACCGGGTGGCGAGCTGCACGTCCGCATCGTCGATGCCGACACGAACCAGCCCATCGTCGCGCGGCTCATCGTGAAGGGCATCGAGGGCACCATCGATCCCAGCTTTGGCCCCGACTATCGCGCGTCCGGTGCCGGTCCGCTGATGGACGTGCTCGAAGGGGAGGTGTCGACGCCGCTGCCCGCCGGCAAGTATCGCGTCGCGGCCACCAAGGGCATGGAGTGGAGCATCGACGCCGAATCCGTGGAGGTGCAGAGCGGCCACGCGAAGAGCGTCGACCTCGCGCTCCGTCACGTCGTCCCCACACCCGGCGTCGTTGGATGCGATCTACATGTACATGCGCGGCCCAGCTTCGACTCGCCGGTCACGCCCGAGGATCGCGTGCTGTCGCTCGTCTCTGCGGGTGTCGACTTCGCGGTGCCGACGGAGCACAACATCGTCGGCGACTACGCGGGACCGCTCGAGGTGCTCCGTCTGACGAAGCAGCTCGCCAGCGTGACCGGCGTCGAGGTCACCACGTACAACCCGCGCTTTGGGCACTTCGGCGTCTTCCCTTACCCCGCCAACAGCGGCATCCCTCCGTTCAAAGGCGCGACCGCGGCGGGCGTCTTCGCCGCCTCGAAGCGAGGCGATCCGAACCGCGTGCTCCAGGTGAATCATCCTCGGCTGCCGTCCGGAATCGGCTACTTCCACGTCGTCGGCTTCGACCCCAAGGTGGGGCGCGTGCCTGCCGGGATGCGCACCGACTTCGACACGCTGGAGGTCTACAACGGCTACGACCTCGCGTCGCGCGCGCGCACCGAGCAGGTCCTCGAGGACTGGTTCGCGCTGCTCAACCTCGGCAAGCACATCTGGGCGACCGGCAGCAGCGACTCGCACCGCATCCAGTACCAGTGGGCGGGCTACCCGCGCACGATGGTCTTCGTCGAGCCGAAGTCCGCGGGCGAAAACGGGCAACCGATCGACACTACCGCCGTCGTCGCGGCCATCAAGAAGGGCCATGGCTTCATCACGAGCGGACCGATGATCGAGCTCGAGCTCGGCGCCGAAGGGAAGACCGCGCGCCCCGGCGACGAGCTGCCGGCGCCGCACGGCTCGAACGTCCCGGGCAAGCTCCGCATCCGCGCCGCGCCGTGGATCGACGTGACGTCGGTGGAGGTCATGGCCGGCATGCCCCCGACGCCCGCCGCAGCCTCCGGCGTCGTCCCGGCGCCGGTGCTCGTCCCCACTGCCGGTCGTCGCGAGGTGCTCTTCAAGTCGAAGATCGCCTCCCGCCCCACGCACCTCGGCAAGGAGGAGGGGACGCTCGACGAGGCCGCGGCGCGCACGATTCGCTTCGAGACCGATCTCAGCCTGACCATCCCCGAAGGCGCGCGTTGGATCGCCGTCGTGGTGCGCGGCGAGCGCGCGCTCGACGACGCACTTCCGTTCATGCCTATTCAGCCGCTCGCGTTCACGAACCCGATCTGGCTCGCCCGCTGAGGACCGAGTAGAACGCTGGGCATGAAGCCAGACCTGCGTCTCGTGCCGTTGCTCCTCGCCGGCGCGCTCGCATCTGCGGCATGCGACGGCGGGGTACCGGCGCGCACCGGCGGCGATCCGTCGGCGACCGTCGACGGTCCGCATTCCGCAGCAGCGGCGCGAGGCGTCGTTCCGATCGCGTTCGAGGCTAAAAAAGCAGGGTCTCGTGCGTTCTCGTTCCCGCTCGTCGAAGGCAAGGTCAACGGTCAGCCGACGCGCTTCATCCTCGACACCGGCGCCGTCGTTCACGCCATCGACACGCCGGTCGCGGCCGCTGCGCAGCTCGCGACGCCTGCGAAGGCATCGAGCATCTCCATCGACGGATGGGGCGCTCTGCCCGAGCACGCCGTCGCGGTCCGCGACCTTCCCCCGGCGATTCGCGCGCACGGCATCGGCGGCATCATCGCGCCGCAGTTGCTCGTCGAGTCACCCGACCAAGCGGTCGTGGTCGATCTCCTGAACCTCCAGCTCCGCATGCGTCCCAGGTCGACGGCGGCGTCGGCCATGGCCGATCTCGGTCCGAGCCTGAGCGGCGCCGGACGGAAGCTCTGCCCCGCGGATGACGACGGCATTGCCGGTCTCGGTCTGACCGTCGCCGGCATCCTCGACGGTGAGCCGGTGTCGCTGGCCATCGACACCGGCGCGAGCCGCAGCATCCTCGTCGAAGGCTCGAGGGCCGCGGCCCGCGCCACCACCCACCCGGTGATCGGTCGGACGGTCTCCACGGGTGCCTCTGTCGACGTCACGACCTCGATCTACGGCGGCGTTCCGATCCGCGCCGGGGCATGGACCTCGACGGTCGACGTGGGCGTGAGCGTGCCGCATCGCGCGCCACATTGCGCCGTGGACGGGCGCCTCGGGATGGACGTGCTCCAGCAGTGCGCCGTCGCCATTTACGGTGATGAGATGCTCGTCTCCTGTCGTCGCTGACCGGCCGCCTGGACGGCATATCCGTGCTACGTTTAGCGTCGCTTTCGTGACGGCACGGGGTCGCGGGCGGGGGCACCATGAAGGCGCGCAAGTGAATACGACCTTCGGGCGCTATCGCCTACTCGAGCGGCTCGGCCAGGGCGGCATGGCCGAGGTCTTCAAGGCCAAGAGCTACGGCGTCGAAGGCTTCGAGAAGGTCGTCGTCATCAAGCGCATCCTCCCGGCGCTCGCCGAGAGCGATCAGTTCGTCGAGATGTTCATCCACGAGGCGAAGCTCGCGGTGCGCCTCTCGCACGCGAACGTCGTGCAGGTGTTCGATCTCGGCCTCGCGCCCGGCACTGTCGTCGGAGGAATGCCGTCCGCCGACGCCTACTACATGGCGATGGAGTACGTGAGCGGGCTCGACCTCGCGACGCTCCTCGCGCGCTGTCGTCGGCAGCAGGTGAAGATCCCCGTCGAGATGGCGGTGTACGTCGCCGCCGAGGTCGCGAAGGGGCTCGACCACGCGCATCGCCGGCGCGACGAGCAGAACCAGCCGCTCAACATCGTCCACCTCGACGTGTCGCCGCAGAACGTCCTCCTCTCGCTCGAGGGCGAGGTGAAGGTCACCGACTTCGGTATCGCGAAGGCGGTGGGCGTCCTCGAGCCAACCGGCATCGAGGACACGCGCGCGCGCCAGCTCAAGGGCAAATTCGGCTACATGAGCCCCGAGCACGCCGAGGGCGAGCCGGTGGATGCGCGGAGCGATCTCTTCTCTCTCGGCACGGTGCTCTACGAGATGCTCGCGGGCGTGAATCCCTTCAGCGC
>JAYTOQ010000141.1:0-4988 GCA_043747665.1 Polyangiaceae bacterium
GTATCTTTCTGCGCGCCGCACGCGCTCAGCGCGGCGCCGCACTTCGTCTGCACGCAATCTCCCCCGCGGGCTGGAATCGTCCACGTCGGCTCCGTCGAGGGCAGCGTCCGAAAGGCGCCGTCGTTGGCCGAGTTCGAGCCGTTCGTGGTGGTGTTCGGGCAGGGCGGCGGCTCGCTTTTCATCAGCCTGCTACACTCGCGCGTTCCAACGATGACCAGCCCTCGAGGATCGAATCCACCGCCGAGCGAGCCCGATGGCGACGAGCCGCGCGCCATTCGCCCCCCGCTCGCCATTCGCCCCCCGCGCCGCACGGTGACACTAGCGATTGTCGTCGGGAGCTGCGCGATTGCTGCAGCGGCGGCGATTCCTGCCGGGGCCTTCGTGTCCGCGCCCATCGCGAGCAAGGGCGCGGCCGGTCGGTGGGTGCGCACGCTGCGGCTGGATCAGCTCGTCGACGGCGAAGCGAAGCGCGTGGCCATTGTCGACGATCGCCGCGATGCGTGGACCATCGAGCGTGGCGTCGAGCTGGGCAGCGTGTGGCTGGTGAAGAACGGCGACAAGGTGTCGGCGTACTCGGCGGTGTGCCCGCATCTCGGCTGCTCGGTGAACATCGCGCCGGGCGGCGGCAGCGCCGGCTTCGCGTGCCCGTGCCACACGTCGGCGTTCGCTTCGGACGGCGCGCGCAAGGGCGGACCCGCGCCACGCGATCTCGACGCGCTCGCGACGCGCATCGAGGAGGGCTTCGTCGTCGTCGACTTCCGGCGCTTCCGCATCGGCATTCCGGAGAAGGTAGAAGCGTGAGCGCGCTCAAGCGCCTCGGCGATTTCGTCGACGAGCGCACCGGCCATCGTGCGCTCCTGGCGCACGCGCTCGACGAGCCCGTGAAGGGCGGCGCGCGCTGGGCCTACGTCTTCGGCAGCGCGCTGCTCGGATCGTTCCTCGTGCAGGTCGTCACCGGCATCGCGCTGATGACGAGCTACGCGCCGAGCGAGAAGAGCGCGTGGGCCAGCGTCCACTACATCACCTTCATCCAGTCGGGCGGCTGGCTGGTGCGTGGCCTCCACCACTTCGGCGCGCAGGCGATGGTGGTGGTGCTCGCTGCGCACCTGGCGCAGGTCGCGCTGTTCGGCGCCTACAAGAAGCCGCGCGAGGTCACGTGGTGGCTCGGGCTCGCGCTCTTCGCGATGACGCTCGGCTTCGCGCTCACCGGCTATCTCTTGCCGTGGGACCAGAAGGGCTACTGGGCGACGCGCGTCGCCACCAACATCGCCGGCACGGTGCCAGTCGTCGGTGACGCCACGCAGAAGATGATGCAGGGCGGCGCCGAGTACGGCAGCCTGACGCTGACGCGGTTTTATGCGCTGCACGTCGCAGTGCTGCCGGCGCTCCTCGTGCTCATCGTGTCGGCGCACGTCGCGCTCTTCCGCAAGCACGGCGTCACGCCCAGCCCGCGCGCCGATCTGAAGCGCGTCGATCCGTTCTTCCCGAAGCAGCTCTTGAAGGACGTCGTGGCCGTTCTCGCGGTCGTGGCGGTCGTTCTCGTCATGGCGTGGCGAGAGCACGGCGCGCCGCTCGACGCCCCTGCCGATCCCGCGAGCGACTACCCCGCGCGGCCCGAGTGGTACTTCCTCGCGCTGTTCCAGCTCCTCAAGTACTTCCACGGTCCGCTCGAGATCGTCGGCACGGTGGTGCTGCCGGCAGTGCTCGGCGCCTATTTCTTTGCGTTGCCGCTGCTCGATCGGAAGCCCGGCACCGCGCTGCGCGGGCGCATCGGGCCGCTCGTGCCGCTCGCGCTCATCGCCGCGGGCGCCGTCGGTCTCACGCTGCAGGCGCAGCATCAGGACGCCAACGATGCCGGCTTCCAGAAGGAGCGAGCGAAGGCCGACGAGCGTGCCAGCATCGCGAACCGGATCGCGAAGGAAGGCGTTCCGCCCGAAGGTCCGCTCGCCATGATGAAGCGCGATCCCGATCTCCGCGGGCCGGAGCTCTTCGACAAGCACTGCGTGGGCTGTCACACGCTCGGCGCGCACGGAGCCGACAAGGACCGCACGGCGCCGGTGCTCGACGGATGGGGCACCGAGGCATGGGCCCTCGCGATGCTGCACGAGCCGGACGGCGACGCGCGCTTCGGTCGCTCGACCTTCAAGGGCGAGATGCCGTCGGTGGACATGCCTCCCACGACGGGCGCGCCGCCGACGTGGAAGCCGATGGCCGCCGACGACAAGGCGGCGGTCGTCTCCTTCCTCGCGAGCATGGGCGAGACGACGCCTCCGCGCGATCCCGCGAAGGTCGCGAAGGGCAAGGGCATCGTCGCCGCGCGCTGCACGAGCTGTCACCTCTTCGAGGGCCAGGGCGACGACTCGGATCAGGGCCTCGCGCCGGAGCTCTCGGGCTGGGGCTCCGAGGCGTGGCTACGCGCGCAGATCAAGAACCCCGCGACCAAGGCAACCTACCGCGAGCACGCGCTCGACGCGGATCGCAAGCGACACATGCCGCGGTTCGACGTTGAGCTGCACGACGAGGACATCGCGCTGCTCGCCACCTGGCTTCACACCCAGACTCGTCGCTAGTCCCGCCCTGGTCCGTCTTAGAAGCGGATGCCGTTCTCGCTGCGATGCTTCCACCACTTCCACGCGAAATAGACGCCTGGCACGGCCGCGACGGCGCCGATCACGGGCGACGCGAGCAGCACACCCGCGGCGACGGCGCCGGCGGTAGCGGCGCCCGCGACGATGCCCTTCTTCTTGGATTCATCGAGGACTTCGCTGCGCGTCTTGCTCATGGGAGACCAAGGTAGACACGGCCCGGGCCGGGTGCAACGAAGGGCGGCGCTCGCTGCGGGCGGACCAGGGTGTCAACGAGGTTGACGTTCGGCCCGGATCCGCAAGGATATGAGGGTGAAGCGCGTCCGCCTCCCGACGACACCAGAGTTGGCGGTCGAGTCGGGCTTCTGGCGCGTCGGCGAGCGCGTAGGGGTCGGGGCGACGGCGGAGGTCTACCGCGCCGAACGCGACGGGGTCGTGGCCGCGCTCAAGGTGGCGCGCGACGACGAGGACTGGGTCGGCCGCGAGGCAGCGCTGCTCGCCGGCGTTGGGCGCCGCTGGGGTCCGGCCCTCCTCGATGCCGGTCGCGTTCCTGCGGCCACCACCGCGCTGCGCGCCGGTGCTCGCTACGTGGCGACGACGTGGAGCGCCGGTGCGCCGCTCGCGCCGGCGGCTCGCCTCGGTATCGACGAGCGGCGAGAGCTCGCGGCGATCGTCGCGCATGGGGTCGGTCGTGCGCTCGACGAGCTGCATGCACTCGGCGTGCGGCATGGCGATGTCAAGCCGGCCAATGTGCTCGTCACGGGCGACCGACCGCGGCGCGATCGCGCCGAGGAGCGCGGCGCGACGCTCATCGACATGGGGCTCGCCGCGATGGTCACCGGCGGCTCCGCGATGGGCGGTACGCCGCGCTATCTCGCGCCCGAGGTGAGACGAGGCGAGGCCGCCACCCCGGCTGCCGATCTCTACGCGCTCGGGATCGTGCTCGCCGAGCTGGTTGACCCGAGGGTCGCGGAGGCGGAGGACCCCGCGGCAGCGGCCGAGCAGGGGACGAGCGCGATCGGTGCGCCCTTCGAAGCGTGGATCGCCGCGCTGCTCGCAGACGCGCCGGGCGCGCGCCCCTCTGCAGCGTGGCTCGCCACGCGCGCCGCGTACGAGCTCGATCTCGCGATCGACGCCGAGGAGGTCGCGCTTGCCCGCCGCGCGCGCGTGCGTCGCGCGTATCTCGCGGTGCGCGGAGAGGACCTCGTCGCGGCGACGGTCATCGCGCCGGCCGTGCAGGGTGAGCCGCGACGGTGGCTCGAGGAGTCCCTCGCGACGGCGAGGCTGCTCGCGCGCGACGCGCCGCGCGCGGAGCCAATCGCGGTCGACGCAGCCGAGATCGCCCCGCTCGATGCGCTGGGCACCGCTCGCTGGCTCGTGGCCCTCGTCGGCCCAGCCGCTTCGGCGTGGTCCATGCCGTCGCTCGGCGAGAGCGATCTCGCCGCTCGCCTCCTCGCGCTCGCCTCCACGACCTCCCCGGAAGCGTGGACCCTCGACGACCTCACCTCGTCGTCGTCGTCGTCGTCGTCGTCGTCGTCGTCGTCGTCGTCGTCGTCGTCGTCGTCGTCGTCGTCGTCGTCGTCGTCGTCGTCGTGGCTCTCGCTGACCCGCGTGCTCCTCACGCCGCGACCGCCCGCCGACGTACTCGCCGTCGCCGAGGATGCGATCACCGCCGGCGACGCTCCTGCTTCGGTGGTCCTCGATCTCGCCCAGGCGCTCCTGCGGCGCGGCGAGATCGGCCGGGCCTTCGCCGCTCTGACCGTCGCGCCCGACGACGACGGCGAGGTCACGCTCCTCCGCGCCGAGCTCGCGCGCCGCCGCGGCGATCTCGCCAGCGCGGCGACCGCCGCGCGTCGTGTCGCCGGCGCGCGTGCCACGCCAGCGACCACCGACGGTGCGCGCGCGCTCCTCGCTCGTCTCGCATGGGACGCCGGCTCGCTCGACCTCGCCGAGACGGAGCTCGGCGATGCCGTCGGCGCCAACGCCGCCGAGGTCCGCGGTCTCATCGCGTACTCGCGCGGTGACTACGACCGTGGGCTGCGCGTCATCGCCGATGCCGCGCGGGATGCGGACGGTCCGCTCGCCGTCGCGCGCGTGGCTGCGACCCGAGGCATGCTGGAGCATGCCCGCGGGCGTGCGCGCGAGAGCCTCGCCGCGTTCTCGTCGGCCGCCGAGCAGGCGACGCGTGCCGGCGCCGTGATCGAGGAGGCGACGTACCTCACCGGCATGGCCGCGGCCGCCGTCGACGGCGGCGCCATCGCCACCGCGCTCGCCGCAGCGCTCCGTGCGGCGCTGCTGTGGGAGCGCCTCGATCGCCCTGGATTTGCGGCTCGTGCGCTGCTCGGTCGAGCCGCCGCCTATGCGCTCGTGGGCGCATCGCATCACGCCGATGACGCCGCGAAG
>JAYTOQ010000142.1:0-3905 GCA_043747665.1 Polyangiaceae bacterium
CTAGAGCGCGGACGCGAACTCCTTGCCCAGCTCGAGCGGCGTCGGGCGATCACCCGGCTCACGCGCGGTCGCGGCGCGTAGAAGCTTCGCGATCGCCGCGGGATAGCCGCGCAGACGCTCGGCGTCCTCGAACGCGTCGCGTCGCATGTGCGCGATGATCCGGTCGCGTGGGTTCTCGACGTCGTCGAAGAACGCACGGCCGGTCGTCACGTTGTAGATGGTGCCGGCCAGCGCATAGACGTCGGAGCGCGGATCGAGCTCCACCGGATCGAGGACCTGCTCGGGCGCGATGTACCCCGCCGTGCCGGCGACGAACCGCCCGCTCGCGTCCGCGGGAACGCGAATGGCGCGCACCATGCCGAAGTCGATGACCACCGTCGAGAGCGGCGGAACGAGCGCCGGATCGCGATGCTTTTCGGCGTCGAAGCCCACGCCGCCGGCGAGCGGGAGGCGAAGCCACAGGTTGGCAGGCTTGATGTCGCGATGCACGAGCCCAGCGCTGTGCAGCGATGCCAAGCCCGCGCACGAGTCGAGCACTACCTGGCGGAGCTCGAAAAGCGTCATGTGCCGCGCCGACGAGTACTGCTTCAGGTCGGCGCCGATCAGGTACTCGAGCACGAGGTAGGGGACGGTGCCCGACACGCCGCGATCGATGATGTTCGCGACGTTGGGGTGGTACAGGCCGGCGAGCGCCTTGGCCTCCTCGACGAACGACGCGAGGATGCCTTCGCGCTCGGTATCGGTGGCGTTCTGGAGCGCTTCGGCCTTCGGGATCTTGAGGACGAAGAAGCGATCGGCGCCGGGCTTTCGTACGAGCCACACCGTGCCGATGCCGCCTTCGCCGAGCGGCCTCACGAGCTCGTAGCCCTCGATGATCTTCGCCTCTGCCTTCTTCGGCTTCGGCGGCGGGGGCGGCGTGCGGCGGATGGCGCCCCGGATGGCGTTCTCGAGCAGCGCCGATCCCACGGGCCCCAGGGACGCAAACCACACGTCGAGCATCGACGGCTCGCGCGCGCGGATGGCGCGGGCGACCAGCGCGGCGACGCGCGGAGCGTTCTCGGTGGCGCTGCGCTTCAGCGAGTCCTCGGCGCTCTGCGCGCTGGCGGGGTGGAGGCCCTTCACGGGGTCGGAGAGAGCGCCGTGCAGTCGATCGCCGGCCAGCACCAGCTCCATGCAGAGTGCATCGAGATTGGGCGACGGGCCCTTCGCCGTCGCGAAGCCCTCCAGCGTCGCGGCGAGCCCGCACAGCGCCGTGGCGAGCTCGGTGTCGGCCGCGTGGAGTGACGCGAGCGCGAGCGCCGCTGACGACCCCCACTGTCCGTCGGGCGCGCCCGACGACACGGCCATGCGCAGGCCTTCCGCCTGATCGCAGCACTTCTTCAGTGCCCCCTCCGCCATCATCGGGAGCGCCGTCGCGAGCTGGAGAAGAACGGCCGGGCGATCGATGACGAGCGCCCACCACGCGGCGAACGGGCCTAGCCAGCGGATGTCGTCGACCTCCCCGAGCGCGGTGCCGCGCGTGGTGTCGACGAGCCGCCAGAACAGCGTGCTCAGCGCGCCCTTGAGGGATGAAGGCAGCTCGCGCGAGCCGTCGACGAGGCCCTGCAGCTTGCGCAGCCAGAGACACGTGTCGTGCGCGGTGGGGCCGCGACCATGACCGAGATCCGAGTCGGCACCGCACGCGTCGAGCGCGTAGCCGCCGAGTCGGATGGCGAGCACCTCGAGCGGGAGATCCGCGTCGATGTCGCGCGCCCCGTCCTGCCGGCGCTCCTTGACGAGATCGAGGATCTCCTCGGGCGCGCGCGCGAGGAGCCTCCACGTCTCCTCGAGATCAGGCTCCTCGATGTGCACGCCGGCGGGGCGCGTCGCGAGGAGCGGTCCCCACAGGCGAAGCGCGAACGCGCGACCGCATCCCTCGAGCGCGTTCATCGCCGCGGCGCGCTGGCGTACGCGGTCGCCGCCGAGCGCGATGCGACGGGCCTCGTTGAACGTCGGCAACAGCGTGGCCGCGAAGCGAGCGGCGCGGGCGTCGGCCTCCTCGTCGTCGTACTGCGCGGCGATGCGCACGAGGTTCTCGAGGCCGAGCTCGAGATCGAGCGGATCGCGCTCGGCGTCGTCGAGGATGTCGGTAACGGCGATGATCTCGATCCAGCGACGCGACTCGTCGAGCGACTCGGTGCGGGCCCGACGTGCCATCTCGCGGAGCGCGCGGAGCGGCGCCGCGATCTCGGCGTGGTTGGTGCCGCGACGCCAGAGCGTCGCGAGACCGCGAGCAAGGCCGCGCGCCGCGATGGCGCCACCATCACCGCCGAGGATGCGCGCGGCGAGCCGATCCCAGAGATCGCGCCGCGTGAAAAAGAGATACGGAGTAGCCGCCGCCACCGCGGCGAGGACCCAGGCATCCTCCTCGCGCGAGCCGATGATGGTGATGAGCTGACTCGCGGCGAGGAACGTGAGCCGCTCGGAGGGCAGCGACGCGATGGCAGTGAGCGCTCGCTGGCGCAGCACCGAGGACGTGCCGACCACCCAGTCGAGGAGCGTGCCTTCCATCTGATCGACGGGGCCGGTGAGCCGGCCGAGCGCGCGCGCCGCATGGACCCATACGAGAGGCTCGGGGTGGAGCAGGAGCGGCTGAAGGATCTGGAGCGTGCGTCCGATCAGCTCGGGATCGGTCATGGGCGGCATGCCCGAGACGCTCACCTCGAGACAGCGCGCAGCGAGGACACGCCCGCGCAGCGCCCCGTGTGCGGGCCCGCGGATCATCGCGTCGAAGGTCTCCTTCGATCCCCACAGCCAGCGCCCGAGCGCGGGCAGCTCGAGCGCGCTCGCGCCCGCTTCCCAGATCAGGATCTCGAGGCGAGCGCGAGCCTCGGCATTCGCGGGCAGCGCGAGCTGCGTGCCGTCGCCGAGCAGCGGAACGCATGCGAGCGCATCGACGAGGGGCCCTTCGACCACGCGATCGTGAGCGACGGCGGGGACGCGCTCACGCGTGGCCGGCTGCGTGGCGGCCATCCCGAGCAGGCGCGCCATCTGCACGTCGCGCCGCCACGTGCTCGCGCCGCACCACGCAAGCAGCGTCTCACCGCTGGGCGTCGCGAAGAGCTCACCGAGGAGCGTGACGTCTTCATCGGACTGCGTGAGCGCGGGCATCGCCGCGGCGAACGAATCCGATGCGCGCGCGACGTCGTCGGGTACGACGCTGTCGAGCCCCTCGTACACGTCGGCGCGACTGCCGGCACGCCATCGCGAGCGCACGGCATCGACGAGCGCGGGGCGGGTGGCGAAGAGATCGGTGAGGGTGTTGAGGGCGCCTTGGACGGATTCGGGCAGCATCGGGCCTCGGCGAGCGTAACGCGGCGGGCCCGCCTGAGATATGGTCGTCCCATGAAGAAGAGGCGGCTCATTTCGCTGCCGTTACGGATGGCCGGGTGGCAGTTCGAGGGCGAAAAGCCCCCGGAGAAAAAGTATGTCGCCCTCGCCTGGCCGCACACGAGCAACTGGGACGGCCTCCTCTTGGTCGCGCTCACCCAGAGCATCGGCCTCTCGATGTCCTGGATGATCAAGAGCGACTGGGTGAAGGGACCGATGGGGGGCGTGCTACGTCCGCTGGGCGCCGTCGCCATCGATCGGACCGGCGCGCACAACGTCGTACAGGACATGATCGACGAGTTCCAGCGGGAGGACGAGCTCGTTCTCGTCATTCCGCCGGAGGGCACCCGACGTCGTTCGGAGACGTGGAAATCGGGGTTTTATCACATCGCACGCGGCGCCGGCGTGCCGGTGGTCCCCGGCTATCTCGACTATCGCAGGAAGCGAGCAGGCCTCGGCAAGGCCATCCATCTCACGGGCGACGTGAAGGCCGACATGGACGCGATCCGCGCCTTCTACGCGACGGTGGATGCGAA
>JAYTOQ010000143.1:0-3337 GCA_043747665.1 Polyangiaceae bacterium
GGCGCGTGAAGCTGCTCGACTTCGGGCTCGCTCGCATGAAGAGCCTCGGCGGGCACGGCGTTCACGGCAGCGCCGAGACGACGGGCACGGGCGTGACCATCGGCACGCCGGAGTTCATGCCGCCCGAGCAGGCCAAGGGCCGCCGCGACGAGGTGGACGCGCGCTCCGACGTGTGGGGCTTCGGCGCGACGCTCTTCACGGCGATCACCGGTCGATACGTGCATGATGCAAGCACGTTGCACGAGCAGTTGATCGCGAGCGCAACACTGCATCCGCGCAGCATTCGCGTTCTGTCTCCGCATGTTCCGGTGTCCGTCGCGGTGGTGATCGACCGCGCGCTCGAGCTCTCGAAGAACGATCGCTGGCAGAGCGCACGCGACATGCAGCGCGCCCTTCGCGGTGCCCGTGCGCGGCGCGCCGACTCCGATCGGCTCGTCGCCGAGAGCTTGACGATGCCGGCCGCCTCGATGCGTCGTCCAGACGCGCCCCGGTCGCAGCCGCGTCCGTCGAGCGCGCTCGACATCCCGCAGCCTTCGTCGGACCAGACGCTCAAGATCGCGGGCGGGGCCGGCGGTCCGATGAGCGACCCCACCATCGAGGAGAAGTCGCCGCCCACCGAGCAGATGCTCCTCGAAGGGCTCCCGTCGAGCGGCGGGCCGCGGACGCCGCCGCCGCATACCGAGCGCATCACCGGAACGCGCGCCGCGCCGCCGCGTCCGGTCTTCTCCGGTCGGACCACCACGGCACCGACGCTCGCGCCGCCGGCTCCGGCGTCTCCATCCGCTCCACCCCGGGGCTCGCTGGTTCCCCCGGGCCCCGCGTCGAGAGCCGCCCGCCGGACGTCGAAAGCCGTCGTGGTCGTCTCGATGCTCCTCATTCTCGCGTCGGCCGCGGTTGGTGCCTGGGTGCTCATCCACCACTGAGACGCGTCGTCCGGCCGGCGACGGTCAAGACCCTGACAATCCGCAAGCGCGCGGGATCGCATGCGGCGGACGACGGTCAAGACCCGAATCGTCAGCGTCGCCGGCTAGGAGGGCGGCCCCAGCCAGCTACTGCGGCGTCAGGAATTCCGGTATGGACAGGGCATGCGCTCGACCGTCTCGCTCGTTCTTGCCTCGTTCGCAGTGCTGCCCACGTTCGTGTCGGTCGCGTTGATCGCCGGCTGCGACAACGCCGCGAGCCCCGGTCCGCAGGATCCCACGATGGTGCAGAACGGCGGCGGCACCGGCCCGCTCGCCAACCTCGAGGCGAGCGCGTTCCAGAACGAGGTCTGGATCAACGAGCAGGGCCAGCAGGTGGGTTTCCTCTACTACCCGAACGAGAACGTGCGCATCAGCGCGCAGTGCCGGACCGCCGCCGGCCAGTTCGTCTGCGACGCGATGCGCTTCATGCGGAGCGGAATGCCCGTGGAGATCGCGCGGCGCGCTCTCGACGGACGAACCAGCGCGGGGGTGAAGGTTTGCCAACGCATGAACCAGCCGATTGTCATCGTGCACAACAGCGTGGGGAGCGAGGACAGCTTCTGTCGCTTCCCGGACGGCTCGCTCGTCGCGAACGGCGCGCTCGAGCAGTACAAGATGCGCGTCATCCAGTAGCCGCAGGCAGCGTGATGACGAACCGAGCCCCATTGCCGACGGAGCTCGTCACCTCGATCGACCCGTCCATCGACTCGACGAGGTGCTTCACGATCGAGAGCCCGAGTCCGGCGCCGCCGTGCTGGCGCGACCGACCGGGATCGGCGCGGTAGAAGCGCTCGAAGAGGCGCGGGAGATGCGCGGGGTCGATGCCCGGGCCGTCGTCGCTGACGGTGATCCTCACGGTGGCGCCGTCGCGGATGCCCGTGAGCTTCACCTCGCCGCCGTCGCTTCCGTACTTGATGGCGTTGTCGACGAGGTTGAGGAGCGCGCGCACGACGCCCTCGGGATCGGCGACGGCGACGGCGTCGTTCGCGACGTCGATGACCACCGCGATCTTCCGCGTCTCGGCGCGCCCGCGGACCGTCTCGGCTACGTGCTGAGCCACCGAGATCAGCGGCACCTTCTCGCGCGCGATGTCCTCCCGGCCGCGCGCCTCGAGCTCGGAGAGCGCAAGCAGCTGCTCGACGAGGCCGCCGATGCGCTGGGCCTGACGATGGACGATCTCGAGGAATTGCTGCGACGTCTCGGGGTCGGTCTTTCCGCGGAGCAGCGTCTCCGCGTAGCCCTGGATGGCGGTGACCGGCGTCCGCAGCTCGTGCGAGACGTTGGCGACGAAGTCGCGACGGATTGTCATGAGCCTCCGGAGCGCGGTCTGATCGCGAAGGACGGCGACGACCGCGCCACCGGCGCTCGCCGGCAGTGGCCGCACGTAGACGGCGATGGAGCGCCCCTTCTTGTCGGTGATCTCGCTCTCGGTCTCGGTCCCATCGCCGCGCATGCACGCCTCGATCAGCTTGCGCGCCTCCTCGTCGAGGCCTCCGTCGCGCACAGTCTCCTCGAGCGTGAGCCCGACCACGCTCCTGCTGGCGAGGATGCGATCGACCGCGGGGTTCGCGACGATGACCCGACCGCGATGATCGAAGACGAGTACCCCCTCCACCATGCCGGCGAGTATCGCCGACAGGTGGTCGCGCTCGGCGGCGAGCTGCGACGTGACGCGTGAGGCGAGGAGCCCGAGCGCGAAGGCCACGACGATTGCCACGCCGGACGTGACGAGGAGCCGGCTCCGCATCGCCGCCACCGTCTCGTTGACCTCCGAGAGCGGAATGCCGAGGCGCACCACGATGCCATCCGCGCCTGGCACGGCGACGTAGTGCATCTCCTGAAGGCCGCGCATCCTCGTGGCTTTGCCGACTCCGCGGTTGCGTGCATTCTGCACTTCATCGCCCAGGTCGTTGCGCGCATCGGGCGGCGACGCGCCGATCACCACGCCGTCGCGGTCGAGCAATGCCACCTCGGCGTCGACGATGTGCGCGATGCGCGTGGCGACCTTGTCCGGGTGACGGCGTCCGCCTTCCTCGGCCCATTCGACGGCGCCCTTCGCCTGCTCGAGGAGACGCGCGTCGAGCTGGCGGACGAGGTCGTCGGTGAGCCAGCGATTCAGCGTGAAGATGGCGATGAGGCCGACGGCCACGACGAGACCGACGTGGCTCGCGAGGAGCTTCGCGCGAAAGGACATCCCCATCGCTTCACGTCGTCTGATCGACGCCGGGATCGCGGAGCCGGTAGCCGAAGCCGTGCACCGTCTCGATGGCCTCGCTGTAGGCGCCGAGGCGCTCCCGGAGCCTGCGAATGTGCGTGTCGACGGTGCGCGTGTTCGTCTCGGGGAGGATGCCCCAGACCTCCTGGAGGAGATCGGT
>JAYTOQ010000144.1:0-2413 GCA_043747665.1 Polyangiaceae bacterium
TAATTTGAGTGGGGCACGTGCGTTGCAAATTCGGCGACCGGTGTCGGCTCTGAACGGCAGCGCGGGCGCGAACGCACATGCTGCCGCGCCGCCGTCGCCGGCCGCCCCCGCCGTCGAGGCTCCGCTGCTTCAGGAGGCGACCGATCCCTTCACGCGCCACACGCGGGCGCCGTCGTCGCTTCCAACGTGCACCGCACCGGTCAGGGCGGGCCGGCGTTTGCGCCGGGAAACGACGTCGTCAGGATCGGGACCTCGAAGCTGATCACGTACGCCGTACCGCCGCTCAGCCACTGGGCTACGCCGCGTAGCCTGCCGTTGCACATGAGGCCCGTGGGATCGACGACCGCGTAGTCGGCGATGTCGACGAGCACGACGTCGGCAGGACCACCGGCGAACGTGTCCCACTTCGCGTTCGGCACGCTCCAGGAGAACACGCCGGTCTGTCCTTGATACTCGTTGGGGTTGCCGGTCGGCCCGCCGATGAGGAGACGGAGCTTGTACTCGCCCGCGCTCCCGCCGTACGCCATCGTCGAGAGCGTGGGCCGCGAATAGAGGAAGACGTTCATCTGCCCCGCCATCCGTGCCGCGAAGCCCGAATGCATGGTGACGCCGGGCACGCTCACGGTGCCGGTTCCCTGGCAGGTCGCGACCGTCGCGCCGACGCCGGTGAAGGTCGAGCCGCTCGAGCCGCTGCTGCTGCCGCCGCCGCTGCTCCCGCCGCTGCTTCCGCTCGAGCCACTGCTGCTGCCGCTGCTCCCGCTCGAGCCACTGCTGCTGCCGCTGGCGCCGCTGCTCGAACCGCTGGATCCGCTCGAACCGCTCGAACCGCTCGAACCGCTCGAACCGGCGGCCCCGTCCTTCGCGGCGCCTGCGTCGGCGTGCGGCGGCGCTTCGGCGGGACTCTCGTCGGGCGGCGCTGCCGCGGGGTCTCCGGTCGTCGGGTCCACGCTCGCCACGGGATCGCCGGGGCGCACGTGCACGGTCTCGGTCGTGCAGGCCACGACGACGCCAGAGAGAAGAAGAGCGAGCGGCAGAAGAAGGGAGATTCGCGCCATTTCCCCGAAGAGCCTCGGCCGGGCTGCCGGTCGCAGGAAATCGTCCGAGCGCTACGTCACCGGCGCCAGCACCGCGGTCGACGTCGAATGCACGATGGCTCGCGGCGGCTCTGCCAGGGATGCTGGATCCACGGAATGCTTGGACCCCTGAGCGCGCCGGAAAGCCGCCACCACCGAGCGTGCATGCACGTCGTCGTTCAGGAGCGCCGACGTGACGTGGCTCGCGTTCGAGACGACGAGCTCCGACCCGGGCCAGTGCGCGTGGAGCGCACGGCCGGTGTGCTCGGGAAATACGCGGTCGTGGCGCGCCACGAGCACCGTCGCGAGCTCGGGCGCGACGGGCGGGGGAAAACGCGTGAGATCCACGACGCCGAGATGATGCGCGAGCTCGGCGCGAGCGGCGTCTACTCCGCCCGACTCGCGCGCCAGTGACGGCCAGTGAACCGCGCGACGGAGAGCCCACTCGGTCAAGACTGGCGCGGCCCGGGTGCCCGCTGCGCGCGGAACCACGACCACGGGAAAGTCGACGAACGCCGCCGCGAAGGCCGCCATGAAGCCGCCCTGGCTGTAGCCGGTGACGCCGGCGACGCGCCCGGCGTCACGGATCCACCCCAGCAAGGCACGCGCCTCGTCGACCATCGCGGTGTTCATCGCGAACTGATCGAGCACCGTGCGCAGCACCGGACCGCGTTGACCACGCGGCCTCCGCGAGCCGTAGAAGGGATTCTCGAGGATGACCGAGCCGATGCCCTGCGCGAGGAGCTTGCGCGCGAGGCCCTCGCGCCAGCGAAAGCCTTCATCGCCGGTCGACGCGAGGAGGATGCACATCGCGCCCGAAGGCTCTCGCGTCGGCGTCCAGATCTGGACGCGCGCCGTCCGACACTCCGCCGGCATCGGCGTCGGAGCCGGGCTCTCGAACGATGCGAGGCGTACCACACCGCCGCGCACCGACTTCGGAGCACCGGCGTAGCGCATCACCACGTCGCCGGCGGCGCGCGCCGGCGTGAACGTCTCGATCGACGTGGTGATGCGCTCGAGCACCGCGCGATCGCCGAAGCCATCGCGATAGAGGAGCCCGAGCTTCAGCGCGTACGTGAGGGCGTGGTCGGCGAGCGAATGAAGCACGCGCGTCTACGTCCGTCGTCCGGCGTGATAAGTGACCATCGAAGCCGGCGACGGTACATGACGCGCGAACCCAGCGCGTGGGAAGACGGTCAGCGTTCGGTCACGCCTTCGTCACGTGCCGCCCTGACACCGAGACGTGTGGGGACGGCTGCGACTTCGTCGGTGGGAAAACGCTCAGCCGCGCTCGCCGAGGATGCGTCCGGCCGCAGCGTCGGGGACCGCCTCAGGGTCGT
>JAYTOQ010000145.1:0-4358 GCA_043747665.1 Polyangiaceae bacterium
TACGATCGGTGGTGGGCTTTCGCTCGAGGATCTCCTCGAGATCGGGGCTCGTTCCGACCGCCGCGCCCGCGAGCGATCGCACCTTGTTCGTCACGACGATCGCGTAGCGGGTCTTCGCGCGGAGCGGCCGCCCCAGCATCGGCATGACGGAGAGCGTGTTCGCCGGCCAGTAGACGCCTTCGTCCTGTTGCCAGTGGATCTGCGCGAGGTGGCGCTTGCCGTGCTCGGGTGACGATGGATCGACGTCGACGATCTGCACCGACGCATCGTTGGCGAGCGTCGACGGCGGATCGGCGGGGAGCGTCGCGGAATCGATCGAGCCCTCGAAGCGGAGCTGTGCGGCGGCGGCGGGCGAGAAGCCCTTCAGGAGGCCGGTGGTCTCCGACACGTACAAGGAGAGGAGCGGCAGCGTCGACGGGTTGGGGAAGCCCTTCCAGACGATCGCGCCGCTCGCGTCCTTCCGGAGATCGCTCGGAAAGGGATGATCGAAGAAGGTCTTGTCGGCGAGCTCATCGAGTGACGCGGTCACGACGAACAGCGAGCGCGTCGCCGTCGCTCCGCCGCTCGACGACGAACTCGCGCTCGAGCCACACGCGCCCGTGGCGATGACGGCAGCGGCGGCGGCGAGGCAGCGAGCGCAGGTCGAGCGCGAGCGCGAGCCCGAGCCCGAGCAGGAAGGATGACGCATCAACGTCTGGGATATAGCACCCGGGTTGGCGGCGCCACAGCCGCGCTGGCATGATGCGAGCGTGACGTCAGCGCATCGCGTGCCCGCGGCCCCGGCCTGGAGCTCCGAGCTCTTCACGGTCGGCGTGACCGGCACGAACGGCAAGACGACGACCACCGCGTGGGTGGCCGCGGCGCTCCGCGCGCTCGCGGTCTCGAGGGGTGAAGGACCCGTCGCGCGCGCCACGACGGTCGGGTTCTTCCTCGACGACGAAGAGGTCGCGGTGGAGAAGACGTATGCGGGGTTCCTTGCCGCGATGCATGCGTGCTTCGAGAGAGGCGGGAGGCATGCGGCGATCGAGCTGACGAGCGAGGCGCTCGCGGCAGGCTTTGCGCGAGCCTGGCCGTGCCGCGTAGGCGTGTTCACGAACCTGACGCACGATCATCTCGATGCGCACGGGAGCGCGGAGCACTACCTCGCGAGCAAGGCGCAGCTGTTCGTCGCGCTGCCGCCAGGCGGCGTGGCCGTGCTGAACGCGGCAGATCCAGCATTCGCGCTGCTGAGCGAGGTGATCCCGGCGGGGGTGAGCGTGCTGTCGTACGCGGTACCGTCGCGCGGTGTCGTGCATCAACTGGCGGATGTCGTGGCCACAGGCGTCGATGTGTCGTGGTCGGGCACGCGCGTCGCGTGCTCCGGCTTGGAGCAGGGGCTGCACGAGCTGAGCGTGCGAGCGATCGGCGAGGTGTATGCCGAAAACGCGCTCGCGGCGCTTCTGGGGGCGACCGGCGCGGGCGTGCCGCAGGCGCTCGCGGTGTCCGCGCTGGCGGCGGCGCCGGCGCCCCCGGGACGCTTCGAGGTGGTGCACGAGCGGCCATACGTGGTCGTCGATTACGCGCACAGTCCGGATGCGCTGGCGAGAACGGTGCATACTGCACGCAAGCTCGCGGACCGCGCGCTGTTCGTGATCTTCGGAGCAGGCGGCCAGCGTGACCCGACGAAGCGCGCACCGATGGGCGAGGCGGCGCGGCCCGCCGATCATGTGGTCCTGACCTCCGACAACCCGCGCGACGAGGATCCGTTGGCGATCGCCGAGGCGATCGCGAGCGGCCTGCACGGCCATGCCTCGGTGCGGATTGTGCTGGACCGACGCCAGGCGATCACGACGGTCATCACCGCAGCCGGCGAAGAGGATGTCGTGCTGATCGCCGGCAGGGGTCACGAGACGGAGCAGCAGATCGCGGCCGCGACCAGGCACTTCTCGGACGTCGAGGTGGCGAGGGAGGCGCTGGCGAGGCGGTGATGCGCGAGCTGGCGAAGGGCGTTGCGCCGGCGACGCTGAAGCTGCTGTCGTGGAACGTCGCTCGAGCTGCTGCTGGTCGGCGACTCCCGCGCGATGCGCGCTGAGGGCGAAGTCCGACGCAGGAGCGGCATCCCACGCACGTCACGCTGCGCGCGCATTTTGGATTTGGCGGTCGGCCCTGCGGGCCTGGTCGTGCGCGGCTATCGCGGGCTGAGGCGCTCTCAACGAGGCGCGCGAGCTCCGCCCGCGCTCGGGCTGCTACTTCACGATCTCCACGGTCGCCGGCGGCTTGGGCGTCGCCGTCACCGCATGACGCTTCCCGTCGTGCGTGGCCCACCACGCCATCAGGAACACGAGCAGCGCTGCGGTCAGCGCGAAGAACAGGCGCGACGTCGGATCCGGCTCGATGCGCGACCGCAGGAGCTCGGCCGCGCGCTTCACGTGCTCGTCGGTCGTCTTCGACGCCAGCGCGGGCGCGCCCTTCCGCACCGCCGCGTAGTCGCCCGCAGCAAACGCCGCGACCAGCGACCCTAGCTCCGGATCATTCGGAAAATCACGCGCGAATGACGGAAAACCCCAGGTCGCGCGCGTGCTCGCGAGCACGTCCCCTCGCGACGCGCCCTCCGGCGCGGATTCGACAGGCGCGTCTCGACGCGCATCCGCGGCCGCCTGCGCATCCGCGTCCGCGTCCGCATCCGCGCTCGAGCCCGGGCGAGGCGACTCGCGATCCGTCATGCCGTCACGCCGCTCACGCCGCTTCCCCCGCCAGCCATCGGCGCCGCCACACGACCGCCTGTGCTTCGCGCAGACGTCGCCACCTCGCCATGCGTAATCGCGCGATGCAGCAACGATGGCGTCAGCCCCGGTGCCAGCAGGCTCGGGGTCACCTCGCTCGACGGAAACATCTGCACGAAGGCCGGCGCTCGCCGCACGCGATCGACCAGCGTGCGCTCCAGGATCATCGACGTGTATTGCTGGGCGCCCAGCTCCGGCGTGTTCGCATTCAGCACCACGTCGAGGTCCTGCTTCTTGCAAAGGAAGGCGAGGCCCTTGATGCGGCTCTCCAGCGGCGACCAGTTGTCGGCGCACGTTCCATTCTCGCTGATGCCCCAGACGCCCGACTCCGTGTTCAGGAACAGCGTCTGGTTTCCGGTCGTGTGACCCGGCGTACGCAGGAGCATCACGCCGTCGCCGAGCGCGAGGTCGCCGGCGGTCAGCTCCACGTCATCCATGCGAACGCCCATCTTGCCGTCGCGCACGAACCACGCCTTCTGAAAGGGATGGAGATCGTCCCAGTCTTCCCACTCCGACTTCGGCGCGAGCAGCTTTGCGTTCGGGAAACGCGCCGCCCGCGCGCCGTCCTCCGTGCCGAGGAGCCCACGCAGGTCCTGCGTGTGGAAGTGGTCGAATGCCACGTAGTCGATGTCCTCCGGCATCACGCCCTGCCGCGCAAGCTGCGACTCCAGCGAGTCGAACTTGCCCGCCGCCGCCTCGCTCAGGCGCGTGCCGACCGTCTCGATGAAGCGCGCGAAGAACGGGGTCTTCTTCGCCGCCTCGACGTCGGTGGGGTTGAAGAGCAGGTTCTTCAGCTCACCGTTGCGCTGGAACTGCACCAGCACGCATCGGTGCGTCATCATCACGAACGGCGCCGGGGCAAACGCCGCTGCCCAGAACGCATAGCGCGTCGGATACGCCAGCGTCGAGAGCGGCATCGTCCGCACCGAAACGCAGCGTGGCCCGCTCACGAACCGCTCGCGGAGCCGCTCCGCGATCCGTCGCACCGCGCGAAGCTGCGGGCCGTGCCGCGGCATCGCCCAGGCTTCGTCCAGATCCGGAATCCGCTGGAGTCCGAGCGTCATGGCGGGAAGCCTACCCCGACTCATGCGCCGTCGCGGTCTACTTCACCGTGCAGCCGAGGACCGGGGCGACTGGGCTGAAATTGCCGCCGATCCCCGCCGGTCGCACGGTGTCGATGTCCTTCATCGCAGCCTCCAGGACGTCGTGGATCTGCACCATCGTCTGGCTCAGCTTGTCGGTCGCCTTTCCGGGCTCGACGACGCACAAGAACTTCGGCGCGCCGCACGCGTCGAAGTCCTCGCACGTCGCACCGCCGGCGCCGACCGACCGCAGGTCGCTGTCGCCGTAGAGCACCTTGCCGCCCACCATCGTCAGCGCCACGTCCTTGGCCGATGCCCCCACCACGGTGTCGTAAGGCGCCGTGCGCGCGCCGCGCACGACGAAGAGATCGGCGAGCATGCCCTTCTTGATGGTGCCGATCTTGTCGCTCAACCCAAGCACCATGGCCGCGTTCTTCGTGGCCATCGTCACGATGTCCTGCGACGTGAGCCGGCCCGCCCAGTTCGCGTCGCTGTACTTCTTTGCGAAGCGCAG
>JAYTOQ010000146.1:0-2143 GCA_043747665.1 Polyangiaceae bacterium
GCGAGTCGACCAAGGTCGAGTCGCTCCGCTGCGGGCACGTTGGTGCGGCCCAGCGGCGCGAGGAGCACGCGATCCGCGGGCGCAAACGCGGCGACGTACTCGTGCTGGTGGAGCGCACGACAAGCTGTCGCGCTGCGCGGTTCGAAGACCGCCCAAAGCTTGCCGCCGGGATGCCGGGCGCGGAGCGCGCGCAGCGTCTCGTCCACCGCGGTCGGGTGGTGGGCGAAGTCGTCGTAGACGGCAATGTCGCCGGGCCGGCCGAGGAGGTCCTGGCGGCGCCGCACGCCCTCGAACGAAGCGAGCGCGGTGCGTGCAGTCTGCACGCCGACACCGAAGCCTTCGGCGCACGCCGCGATGGCGCCGACGGCATTCCGAACGTTGTGGGCGCCGGGCACCTTGAGCGCGAAACGCCCGCAAAAAGAGCCTCCCGCGTAGAGATCGAAGGGCTGCGCACCGCTCGTGGGATCGGGAGGCACCATGGCGCCGAGCCAGGTCGGGGTGACGTCTCCCGTGTCGTCTCCCTCGAGCCCGTAGAACAGCGTCCTCGAGTCGGCGTGCTCGCTGACGATCGCGCGGGCTCTTGCATCACGGGCGTCCACCGCGAGGAGACCGTCGCCGGGGATCATCTGCACGAACGCCTCGAACTGCGCTTCGTAGAGCTCCACCGACGGATAGATGTCGATGTGATCCTGCTCGATGCTGGTGAGGATCGCCACGTCGTCGGTGCCGACGCCGATGTAGTCGAAGAACTTCGGCCGCTTGTTCCAGTAGACCGCGTCGTACTCGTCGCCCTCGACCACGAAGGGCGCGGCCTTTCCCGACGGGCCGTGCACGCCGCTGCTGGACGTGAGCTTCCGTTTCGTCGAGCCGATTGACGCGCCCGACGAAAAATTCTTCGGGAGGCCGCCGATGAAGAAGCCCGGCTCGAGCCCGGCCTCGTGCAGGATCCAGGCGCACATCGAGGAGGTCGTCGTCTTGCCATGCGTGCCCGCCACGACGAGCGGACGGCGCGGCGGCGGACCGAGGAGGAAGCGCTCGCGCAGCGCCAGCGACATGCTCGAGCGCGGAAGGCCGAGCTCCTCGGCGCGCATGGCCTCGGGGTTCTCCTTGCGGATGGCGTTGCCCACTACCACGAGCTCCAGCGAGGCATCGATGTGCGCGGCGTCGTAGCCCTCCACGCAGCGGATGCCGGCCGCCTCGAGCGCGGGACCCATCGGCGGATCGAACGCCATGTCCGAGCCGCTGACGTCGTGGCCGGCATCGCGCAGCAAGAGCGCGAGCTGACCCATTCCCGTGCCTGCCACGCCGACGAGATGAACGCGCATTGCGCCGGCGACTGTAGCGCGAGACGCGCGACTAATTGATCGTGAAGTGGCCGAGCTCGACGGCGCCGCCGTTGGTGCCGTAGGGGCTGCCGAAGATCACGACGTCGGTGATGCTCGGGCTGTTGGGGACATCCGCGAGGATGATCTTCGCCGCGCAGCGATCGACCGGCAGGTTCGTGAAGCCGCTGCCGCCGGCGCCGACCGCCTCGATGGTGGTCGGGTCCTGGAGGAGGTGCTGGTAGATCGTGGCGCCCGCGCTGCGCGTCTCGACCCAGTAGCCTGCCACCGCGCCAGGAGTGAACGGACCGTCGCCCTTCGACAGGAGCATGTCCACGCCACGAGCGTCGGTCACGCCGATGTCGGAGCCCTGGTACGTGAGCTGCAGCCGAAGCGCCGAGCCGACCGGGCGAGCGATCGTGCCGCCAGGACCCACGCTGACCTTCGTGGGGCTCGCGCACTTCGCGCCGATCGTGCCCGGACCATGACCGTTGGTCGGCGGATTAATTCCAACCTGCGGGAGATCGTTGCCGGGATCGCGGGGATCGTTGCCGGTGACGCCTCCGCCCGACTTGCCGGCGGAGGGGCCCGGGTCGGACGCGGTCGACCCCGACCCCGTGCCCGTCTCGTCGCCCCCGGCGGTCGCGCCGCCACACGCCAAGAGCGGCACGGCCGAAGCCACCACCGAAACCATGAGCAAGCTAACGAGTCGCATGCGGACCGCCCCAGCAAGGCTCATACCGGCACGAAGCGTCACGAATCCATAGGAAATGAGACCATTAGCGTGGCACGACCTGAGCCAACTGTGCCGCGCTCTTCAT
>JAYTOQ010000147.1:0-3512 GCA_043747665.1 Polyangiaceae bacterium
GGCGAGCCCGAGGCACAGTCGGCTTCCGGCCGGATCGCGCCAGAGGAACCATGCGTCGAGCAGGAGCGCGACCACGCTGATGGCAGCGAAGAGCGGCAGCGGCACCGTCAGCGCCTGGACCATCCGCTGCTTGTAGAGCACGTAGAACGAGCCGGAGTCAGGGAGCGACCGTTCGATCAGCAGCACGCACACCGTGGCGCCCGCGACGAGCCCGGCGAGCAGGATCGATACGAACCGAGCGAACAGGACCACCATCGCCGGATCGTACCAGATTGACCCGATGATACTTAGGACGAATAGTCACTCTCGCTGCGCGAGAAAGAGCCGCGCCCAGGCCTCGGCGAGCCAGCGCTCGTAGCGGCTCGGCTTCCAACCGCGCTGGCCGACGAGCAGCAGGTACATCTCCGGCGAGTTGGTGGTCCACAGGACATCGGCGATCTCGCTTGCCGAGAGCTCTTCGCGCACCCCGCCGGTGGCCTTCAGATCGTTCGCGAGAAGACGCATGTTCTTGGCGCGACGCTCTGCGATGTCGCGCCACAGCGCGGCCAGCTCGACGTCCTGTGAAGCCGCGGCCTGCAAGACCTGAAAGAGCGGAGACAGCCGGCCATGGATGGCGCGGAGGGCGCGCGCGTAGAGCGCGAGCTTCTTCGCGGGACGTGGCTCGTCTCGGATTGCCTGTACGTAATCGCGCTCGAGCGCGGTGACCGGCTCTGCAGATCCCGAGAGCGCGGTCTCGACGAGGAGGCGAAAGACCGCCGGCTTGTTTCCCATCGTTGCGTAAACGGTGTCGACCGCGACGCTCGCGCCGTCTGCGATTGCGGCCATCGTGGTCGCTGCATAGCCGCGCTCGAGGAACGTCGACCGCGCCGACGCAAGGATCGTGCGGCGCGTCTCCTCCTTCGCGGCCTGCCGCCGGGGCGCGTGATAGCGACGCTTCGCGGGGGCGGCGGGCATGCCGCGAGCTTACGGCAACGGTCGGGCGAGCTAGGAGCGCAGGATCGACTCCGACCAAGATCATGGGCGCAAGCGCTCGGAACCATGAGGCCCTCGGCAGTGTAGGCGTGGTCTTACGTGCGCATACAGAGTCCATCGGAGGGCCCCTGATGCCCCAGTCGAATTCGGCACGAGCCGCAAGTTCTCCGCGACCGCGAAGGACAAGGTCACCAGGAGCGCGTCCACGGCGATCGCCTTGAAGCTCGGCGGGACGGCGTCGCCATCGCGGGCTCCTCACCGGCGGCAGCGCCAGCGAGAGCGGCCCGTTCATGTGGCCGTGAGCAGCGTCAAGCCGCCGGCTTCCGCACCGCGGCGAGAGCGGTGGCACGGAACTCGTGATCGACGGCGGCTGCCATCGATGAGCCGAGGCGCCGCGCCTCGTCCAGGCGCGCATCGTTCCGCTCGCCGCCGGGCCACTCGACCGTGATGCTTCCGCGCCGGTAGCGCACGACGAGGCGTTCACGCTGCCGGAAGCCGAGCAACAGGCGGCGCACGTCGGCGGTGACGATGCGCCGCGCGAACCCGGGGGGTCGCTCACGCAGCGAGAGGTCGCCGGCGTCAGCCGCGTCCACGGCCATGGTGAGCGTGCCGAGCAGCGTGCCGCGTGGGCGGATCACGAGCCTCGTTCGGACGCGCGCCTCCTTGCCGATTGCGGTGAGCCGCAGCTCCGCCAGACCATCCGACCACGTGATGACGGGCGCGCTGCGGTTCGGCCAGTCGCCCTCGGGCTCCACGAAGACGAGGCCGCGCTTCTTCGCGTAGTCGCGCCAGAGCGCCGCCAGCTCCTCGTGATCGCGCGCGTTGACCATCCAGAAGAGGATGAACCCCACGATCACCACGGGCGTCATGACGACGAACGTGACGGCAACGAGGAGGTCGTAACCCACCTCTTCGTCATAGGCCGAAGCGGAGGCTGGTCAAGCCCTGCCGGGCGCTCGCGCTCGGACGATGGTGTCAGCTCAATCCGAGGAGCCGCGCGGCGTTGCCCCACAGGATCTGATGCCGGATCTCGGGCTTGTTTTCGGTGGCGATGAGCACCTTTGAAACGCTGATCGCAGGGTGGTAGAACGGCCAGTCCGAGCCGTGGATGATGCGCTTCGGGTCGGCCTCGTCGACCATGCGCGTCACGTTGCGGAGCGACTGCGAAGAGGTCTCGAGCCAGACGTTGGGGTACCGGAGCTGGAGGTCGAGCGCCTGACCGAACTGGAGCGCGCCGGAGTGTCCGAGGACGAACTTCACGCCGGGGTTGTCGCGGATGGGCGCCTCGTAGAAGCGCATCTGGTTCATGTACTGGCCGATCTTCGGCTCGATACCGGCAGGACCGCTGTGCCAGAACACCACCATGTCGCGCTGGCCGGCCATCTCGTAGAGCTTCTGCGCGCGCCGGTTGTCAGGACGAACGAGCATGTTCGCGGGATGCATCTTGATGCCGCGAGCGCCCTTCGCGTACTGGTCGTCGAGACGTGATTCGGCGCGCGGCGCATACGGGTGCACCGACCCGAAGGAGAAGAGCTTGCCGCTTGTCGTCGCAGCGGCGGCGAGCGCGACATCGGCGTTCTGCGAGAGCACCGGAAAATCGATGGGCAAGAGCACCGACGCTCGGATGCCGGTCTCATCCATCTCCCGCGTCAGGTTCGGTACCGTGTGCGTCGCCCGCATTCCGCGCGGACCCAGGCTGCGCAACGTGAGGTCGTACGTGAGCTCCTTGACGATCTCGGGCGACATGTTGCGGTTCACGTAGACGTCGAGATCGATCGCGCAGCACGACGGCAAGTAGTGCTGCGTCTCGGCGTGCAGCTTGTAAAGATCGACGCTCATCGGACGCACGAACGCCAGCGCGAGGTGCGTGTGCATGTCGGCGATCGGACCGACGCTCCGGTCGGTCATGACGAGACGCCCCTCCTCGGAGAGCGCGAACCACGGCAGCCGCGTCAGATCGAGCAGCGACGTGAAGCGCGTGGGATGCACGCCGTCGGGCAGCCGCGTGAGCCCGGTCATGGCTTCGTCTTGGCCTCGGCCTTGCGCGATGCTTCCTCCACCGCTGCGTCGGCCATGGCCTCGATGCCATCCATGAAGTCGAGCAGGGACTCGCGGACGATGCCGCGATCGGGCAGCTTGCCGAGCATGCCGTACATCGCCGCGGCGCCCTCCGCCTGCGCGCCGCTCTCGGCGACCTCGCGCGCGCACGCCCGGAGGTCGGCGACGAACTGCTCGGCGACGCCGTCGTGCGCCGGGCTGACCGTGAGGTGCAGACTGGGCGGGCTCTGCTGACGGTCCATGCGCCATCCGCGCTCTTGCATGCGATCGCCGAGGACGTAGAGGTCGATGCCCTCGCCGTTGGGCCCGGCGACGGCCGCGGGATCGGCGCCGAAGGCGATGCAGCTCATGACCGGCTTGCCGAGGAGGCGAAGGCCTGGCGTCTCCTTGATGCCGCGGATGAACTTGCCGGTCGCGCTCATCGCTTGCCGCGCCAGATCGAGATAGCCCTCCTCGCCGAGGTACGTCATGACCGCCCACGC
>JAYTOQ010000148.1:0-2241 GCA_043747665.1 Polyangiaceae bacterium
TGACGACGCCTGGTGCGCCGCAAACGTGGAGCGCCCCATGAGCTTCGTGCAATCGCACTCGGCGGCGCTCGGGATGACGTTCCCGGATCCCGCCGCGCCCTTCGCCCTGATCGGCAAGTGGCGGAGCGGTGCGTTCGTCGCGCTCCACGGGTCGTGGGATCGCGAGCCGTCCACCGGCAACAAGGTAATCTGGCTGCCGTTCGATGCGGACGGCAAGACGCCGATGCCGATCTCGACGAAGGACGGGACGTCGTTTCCGTACGAGACGGTGTTCGGGGGCGGCAAGTACGGCGCGCCGCGCGACGGCGAGTGGTCATGGAAGCTGGGCGATGCCGGCGAGGACCCCGTGCGCCCCGTGAGCGTCGCCATCTCGCCGCGCGACGGGGCGCTCTACGTCTCGAGCGACAATCACGCGGGCCCGACGTCGGCGAACAACGGCTCGATCTACCGGATCGCGCTGCTCGGAAAGTGAGCTGCGCGCGCTGGCACGGTCCCGACGCCCCCGACACCCTTCCCGTTCGCCGTGTGAGGCACGGCGAACGCGAAGGCGCATCCGCGCGACAAGCCGGCCCGCTCAGCTGCCGAGGACGTGCACGCTGCTGGCCTGCGGGCCCTTGTCTCCGTCTTCTTCCGCGAACCTCACGCGCGATCCGACCGACAGCTTGTCGAACCGCGAGCCGACGAGGCTGTTCTCGTGGAAGTAGACCTCGTGGCTATCGCTGTCCGCAGCGATGAAGCCGTACCCGCGGTCGGGAAAGAGCTTCGCGACGACGCCGTGCGGCGCCTTCACGTGGGCCTTCGTGTCGAACGCGTGCTGGCGCGAGAACTCCTCGAGGAGCCGCTCCGCGTCGCCGAACGCGTCGTCGACGGCCGCCCGTGCGTCTTCCCTCGCCTCTTCGGGCGTCCTCGAGACGACGAGCTCCTTACCGGGCACGTGCAGATCGATCCGAACATGAAACCGCTGGCCATGCTTGCTGTGCCGATGCGGCGACTCGATGACGACGTGACACTTCACGATGCGATCAAAGAATGTGTCGAGCTTCGCAGCGCGCTTCTCCACGTGCGCGGACAGTGCTGGGGACGGCGGAAAATCTCGAAATGTGAGCTGAACCGGCGATTGCATTCGCAAGGCTCCTTTCTGGGGGATACGCAGCACCGTCCCGCGGGTTCAACAAGCGTGCCGCACCCTCACTTCTCGATTCGCTGACGACGGCGTACGATCGACGTGGGAGTGACGGCACGCCTCGCCACACACGTGCGCATGCGCACGGCTTGGTTACTGAAGCTCCGCGTTAGCTGAGCCCATGATTCGTGGGCGTTGGACGCGCGGCAGGTTTGTTGCAGTCTGCACCGATGAGCTGAGCATGTTCAACAAGGGAGTCGAGAACAAGATCGAGAAGGGCCCGTACGCGACCAACGACGTCTTCCGTCGGATCGCGAGCCGAGCTTCGCACGGCGTCGGAAGCCCGTGGGCGTTCGTCGCCGCCGCCCTCGTCATCGTCGTCTGGGCCGTCACGGGCCCGCTCTTTCACTACTCGGATACCTGGCAGCTGGTGATCAACACGGGCACGACGGTCATCACGTTCCTGATGGTGGTCCTCATCCAGAACACGCAGAACCGCGACTCCCACGCGCTCCATCTCAAGCTCGATGAGCTGATTCGATCGAACGACGCCGCCCGCAATCGCCTGATGGGCCTCGAGACACTCACCGACGGCGAGCTCCAGGAGCTCCAGGCCGAGTTCGAGGAGCTCGCGAAGGAGAAGCTCGCGGCGCGCGAATCGAGGCCCGCGTCGGGCGGCCGCGACCGGTCGGCAGGCTCAGCGTCGGATCACCACGGAGGCGCTTCGAAGACCTCTTCGAGCACCACCGGCGCCAGATCGTCGCGCGCGCGATAGGTGAGCCGCGTCCCGGAGCGGTAGCCGTCCGCGACGATGCTGGACGTGGGCTCGACGACAGCACGCAATCTGAGCTTGTCGCCCGCCGACATCGTGAGCTCGCGATAGCAGAGGACTCCGCGGCCGGTCGCGCCCTGCAGGAGCGGCACGAGCTCCGGAGGCATGCGCGTGATCGGGGTTCCCCCCCGTCGAGGCAGCGCCGGCTCGATTCGAGCGCGGCGCGCAACGACGGTGATCTCGTCCCCGTCGGCGTCGCGCAACGTCACGACGTCGCCCAGGACGAACCTACCGACCACGTCGTAGGCGTCGCTCACTGCCTCGCCACCGTCGCTCGGATCGTTCG
>JAYTOQ010000149.1:0-2137 GCA_043747665.1 Polyangiaceae bacterium
TGGTCCGAGAGGCGCAAGCGCAGCGCGTGGGCGCCGGCATCATCCTGCCCGTCAACCCGCGGTTGAACGTCGATGGGCGACCGCTGCTGCGCGGTGGTCCCATCGGCGAGCTCGGCTACGCGGCGTCGCTCGAGATGCTCTTCGACCTCGGCGGTGCGCCGCACGCGCGCGTGGTGGAGGCCGAGCGCGCCGCCGACCTCGCGACCGCAGATCTGTCGCTCGAGCGCCTGCGCGGTCGCATCGCGGCCTGGGTCGCGTATCTCCAGGTGCGCGTCGCCGAGACGCGGATCGAGGAGACGCGGGCGCTCGTCGAAATCGGTGAGCGCATCCTACGGGCCTCACACCAGCGAGGCGCGATGGGCGCGGCGGGCGACATCGAGGAGACGCTCGCGAGCGCGGACCTCGGGCAGCTCCGTGCAGCGATCGTGTCGGCGAGCCGCCAGCGCGAAGAGCACCTCGCAACGCTTCGCGACGTGCTCGACCTCCCCATGTCGCAGCCGATCGTCCTCACCACCACCCTCGACGCTCCGCCGGCGCCACCCGATGAAGAGACGCTCCTGCGACGCGCCGTCGAGACGCGCCCCGAGCTCGTCCAGATCCGCGCGCGGCTCGCGGTGCTCGATGCGCGGTACGACCGCCTCGGTCGCGAGCGTTTCCCCAAGATCGGAGGGTTCCTCGGCATCGACGCGTCTCCGGTGAGCCCCGCGTTCGGCATCGTCGGCATCTCCGTCGAGCTGCCGCTCGCCCAGCGAAATCAGGGTCCGCGCGCGGTCACCGAGGCGGCTCGCGCCACGGAGACGGAGCGGCAGGAGATCCAGGTGCGGCGCATCCTGCGTGAGGTCACGGCGCTGCACGCCGCTTACGGCTCACGGCGCGTCGAGCTCGAGCTGATCGAGAAGAACGCGGTGCCCGCGGCGGTGCGCACGCTGGAGCTCGTCGAGGTGGGTTGGCTCGCCGGTCGCTTCGACGTCTTCCGCGTGGCCACCGCCGCTCGCGACGTCGCCCGCGTTCGCGCCGCCAGGCTGGACGCCCTCGAGGGCGCATGGATCGCGCGCATCGCGCTCGATCGCGCATCGGGAGGAGCAAGCCGATGAAGCGCAATGTCATCATGGTCGCGGCCGTCCTGACGGTCGCCGCGGTCGTTGCATTCCTCACGCTTCGTCGGGGAGCGCCGGCGTTCGCCGAGCCGCCGCGCGACGTCCCGAGCATGGACGGCAAGTGGATCCGCTACTCGCCCGCCTTCGCTCAGCGATCGAAGCTGGAGTTCGGCGTCGCGGAGAGCGCCGGTCTCACGCCCGTCGTCAACGTCACGGGAACGGTCACGTTCGACCCCGAGCGAGTCGCCGCGGTCGGCGCGCGCATCTCCGGTCGCGTTCGGCGCATCCTCAAGTTCCCCGGCGATCCGGTGAAGGCCGGCGACGTGCTCGCCGAGCTGGAGAGCGCCGACCTCGGTCAAGCGCAGTCGGCGGTCCTTGCCGCACGCGCGCATGCCGAGGCCGCAAACGCCAACGAGACGCGCGAAGCTCAGCTCGCCGAGGCGCGCGTCTCGTCGCAGCGTGACGCGGAGCTGGCGCGGGCCACCGCCGCGAGCGCGCGTGCCGATCTCCATGCCGCCGAGCAACGCGTCCGTGCCCTCGGCGGAGGCGCGTCGGGCGAGATCGGCATCCTCGTGGTCACGTCCCCGATTCCGGGAAAGATCGTGGAGTCCCACGTCTCGCGAGGGCAATCAGTGGAGCCGAGCGCCACGCTGTTCCGCGTCGCCGATCTCGGCCGCGTCTGGATCGAGCTCGCGGTCTTCGAGCGCGAGCTCGGTCACATCACCCCCGAGGACGCGGTCGAGATCTCGCCGCAGACCAACCTCGCCATCGTGCTCCAGGGCCGCGTCGCGCACGTCGGCGACATCATCGATCGCGAGACGCGCAGCGGTGACGTCCGGGTCGTCGTTCCCAACGCCGATGGCTCGCTACGCCCAGGGCAGTCCGTCCTCGCGAAGATCCACACGAAGACCACGCCATCTGCGGTCCTGCTGCTGCCGCGTGAAGCGGTCACGAGCGTCGACGGCAAGCCCACCGTGTTCGTCGAGCACGACGCCACGTCCGTCGAGCCGCGGTCGGTGACGACTGGCGCGCGTGACGGC
>JAYTOQ010000150.1:0-2651 GCA_043747665.1 Polyangiaceae bacterium
CCCGGTGAGCACGGCGATGGCCACGTCGATGGCGATCGGCTCGTTCGAGACCTGCGCCACCTTCATGAGCTGGCTGAGCGGAACGCCGTGCACGTATTCCTGCACGAGGATCAGCTCGTTGCCGGAGACGACGATGTCGAGTACGGGCACGACGTTCGGGTGATGGATGCGCGAGGCGATGCAGGCCTCGTCGTGGAACATCGTGACGAAGTCGGGATCGTCGGTGAATTGCGGGTGCAGTCGCTTCGCCGCGACGAGGCGCGTGAAGCCCTCGGCGCCGACGAGGCGTGCCGTGTGGACGGTCGCCATGCCTCCGCGCGCGATGGCGGGGTACAACAGATAGCGTCCGAAGGACTCCGGCGGGCGAGAGCTTTGCGGCTCGTTCATCGAGGGATCTCCTGAGGGCAACGGAACGGCTGCCACTCGACTACTCGAAGAGCTGGATCGCACTGCTCTCACTCCAGAAGTACGAGTTGGAGAACCCACCATCGGCGGTGATGGCAGTGCCGAACACCGACTTCGAGTAGTCGTGCCGTGCGGCGGTGAACCCGGAGGTCGCCCCGAGGCCCAGGTTGAGATGAGGAAGCTTCTCGAACGTCGCGACGAGCGCATCCGGCGTGAAGGGCCCGACGTGAGCGGCGAGGCCGGCAACGAAGACGCGGCCCGCGAGATACCCCTCGAGTGACGTGAAGCTCGGCGGCTGACCGACGGCCTGGAGCGCGGCGAGGTAGTCGCGCACGCCGTCGCTGTTGTCGCTCTCGTAGTTGGGCACGACCTGCGAGACGAAGACGCCCGCCGTGTAGGGCTTCGGTCCGTCGGCGGACAACGCTGCGCCGGCGTCCTTGAGTCGTTGTGCGAGCGAGTTCGGACCGACGAACGAGACGTTGCTGAAGAGGATGGTGAGACGCTTCGCCTTCTGCGTGCTCGCCTGCTCGGCGTCGTTCGCGTACTGCCAGTCGCGGATGCCCTTGATGAAGCTGGTGGCAGGGCCGTACGTATCGGTCATGAGGATGCCGACGACGTGGTTCTGGCCGTCCGCGAGGAGCTTGCCGAGATACGAGCTCGTGTTGACTACCTGCGCGGGCACGCTCGACTGGTCATCGCGCGTGTACCGAAAGCGAGCGAGCGTGGTCGGCGCTGCGCCGTTGATGGCGGTGAGCGCCCCAACGAGCCCGTCGTAGCCGGCCTGCCCGAACGAGTCGTTCTGATCGAAGCTGATGAAGTGGCGAGCGTCGGGGACGCGCTGCTTCATGAAGTATTCGACCGTGGCGCGGGCCTCCTGCGCGTAGCTCGCGCGGACGTTGAAGATGTACTTGTGGCAGGCGCCGGACATGTCGTCGCGGAGGACCTTCGAGGCTCCGGTGAAGGCGCCGAAGAAGAGGCTGCCGGTCTCGACGGCGATCGGCGCAGAGCGAACCATGGTCGGCGTGCCGACGCTCCCCACGAGCGCGAGCACGGCGTTGGGTCCGCGGACGAGCGCGCTCGTCGAGACGGGCGCGTCGCCTGCAATGACCGACGACGTGGTGGTGGGGCAGCGGGCGGGTGACGAGGTGGGCGCGACGACGTCGAGAAGATCGCGTGCGGCGATCTCGGCGCTCGCGGGCTGGTACTGGTCGTCGCGGAACGAGAGCTCGATCTGGCGACCGCGGATGCCGCCGGCGGCGTTCTGGCCGTCGAAGGCGAGCGTGATGCCGCGCTTCATCTCGGTGCCGAGCTCCTGGCTCGGGCCGGTGACCGGCGCGCTCATGCCGATGCGAAGCGGGTCCTCGGCGCCGCTGACGCAAGCGGGCTGGTTGTTGCGTTGTCCGCAGACGAGGCTCGCGCCGCAGTCGCTGTCGCTCGTGCATGCCTTGACGTGAAAGCTCGGTGCGCACGACGTGACGGCAGCGAACGAAGCGAGCATGGCGATCGAAGCGAGCGCCAGGGGTGAAGAGCGGTGTCCAGGCATACCGGCCCAAGAGCACGTCTCGGGCCATGGCCCTGGGGGTTCGTTTATCCGGTGAGATGCGTTGTCCTCACGAGGTGCGGGGTGTCTCCTGCAGCACGAATTGCGGGGAGGCGACAGCGTGGCGAAGTGTCGGCCTCCGCCGCGCGAGTGCTTGCGATGCGCGTCACGCGTAGGTCTTTCGGGCGAAGAGCTGCGTGCTCGGATCTTCGATGCGGTCGACGAAGACGAAGCCGTCGAGGTGATCGATCTCGTGCTGGAGGCAGCGTGATTCGATGCCGTCGGCGCGGACGCGGATGACGTTGGTGGTGCCGGGCGCGAAGCCCTCGACGGTGACGCGTTCGGCGCGCGCGACGTCACCGGTGAGATCGGGAACGCTCATGCATCCCTCGCGCATGACGATGTCGTGGCTGCGCTCGACGATGCGTGGATTGACCATGACGACCAGCCCAGCGCAGGACCTGGCCTTGCGATGCCCGCTGACGTCGATGCAGAACATGCGCACGCCCTCGCCGACCTGCGGCGCCGCGAGCCCGACGCACGCGGGCGACTGGCGCATGGTCGCGATGAGCTCCTCCGCGAGCTGGACGACGCCGGGCGCCCGAGGATCGATCTCGCGAGAGCGCCGCGCGAGCACGAGCGCGGGGCGCGTGAGGACAGGCCGGATCGCGACGCGACGATAGGTGCCGCTGGTGGTGGCGTGCGG
>JAYTOQ010000151.1:0-3567 GCA_043747665.1 Polyangiaceae bacterium
TCGTTGTCGGAGAGCGTCGTGACGCTGGCGAGCGCGTTGTTGAGGCGCGAGACCGCGACGATGTCCGGCTTCGCGAGGAACGCGGAGCGGATGTCCGCCGGAAGGCCGGCGGCGACCTGGTCGCGAACGGCGATGGCGCGGCAGCAGTGGGCCTGCGCGGCCTGCACGTCACCAGCGTCACGGCAGAGCGTGGCGAGGAGCGCGTGGATCTCGGCGAGGAGGTCCTCTTCGCCGCAGGCACGAGCGCGGGCGAGCGCATCGGCAGCGGCCTCGAGCGCGGCGCCCGGGAGCGCACCGCGAGCGCGGAGCTCGTGAGCCTTGAGGATGGCGGCCTCGGCATTCGCGCGATCGCCGGTGGCGAGGCGCTGGGCCTGGGCGACGGCGGCCGCGGCGCGGACGACGTCACCGTCCTCGAGCGCAACGCGGGCGGCGACAAACAGCACGGAGCTGAGCTCGTCCTTGTCACCGGAGACCTCGGCGTCGATCTGCGCGGCCTCGATCTCGCGGCGGGCGAGCTCGGTGTTCTTGCGGGCGAGCGCGATCTGCGCGGCGACGCGCTTGTAGTGCGCGGTGCGGGTGGGCGCGGACGCGCCGACGAGGAGGCGGCGGCCGAAGGCGACGGTGTGCTCGGCGTGGTCGATGAGACCGAGGCGCAAGCGCAGCTCCGCGAGGTTGGCGAGCGTGTGCGCCGTGGCGACACGTCCGCGCAGCGTCTGGCGGAAGCGGACCGCCTGGTCCCAGCTCGCGAGCGCCGCGCCGTAGTCGCGCTGGCGGTAAGCGATGACGCCGAGGTTGGCGAACGCGTAGGCGCGCGCGCGATCCTCACCGAGACGCGCGCCGTCTTCGAGGACGCGCTCGAGCGTGGTGCGCGCGTCGTCGAGGAGGCCCTTCGAGATCAGCGCGATGCCGCGGTTCAAGCGCGCGCGCAGCTCGGCGGTGGCCTCGCCGGCTGCCGAGGCGGTGAGCGCGTCTTCGGCGAAGTGCGCATCCGCGTCGTCCCAGCGGGCCTCGACGAGGTTGATCTTGCCGAGCGTGTTGCGACCGCCGAGGCGGGTGGCGGGCGTGGTCGCGAGCGTGATGGCGCGCGTTGCGTGCTCGGCGGCGAGCTTCATGTTGCCCGCGAGGTAGCTGAGCTCGGCGAGCTCGGACGAGACGCGCGCGCGGAGCTCGTCGTCGGTCGCTGCCGCCTCGGCCTTCTGGAGCGAGACGCGCGCGGCGACGAGATCGCCGAGTTGCATGAGGGCGCGTCCCATGAGGAGGGCGATGGTCGGATCTCCCGGTGACAGCGCCGCGGCGCTCTCGCACCAACGCTGCGCATCGTTCGCTTCGCCCATGGCGAGGGCACGATGCGCGCCGCGAACGCGGAGGAGGAGCCCGGCCTCGCCGCTGATGGAGGCGACAGCCGCGTACCAGCGGCTCGTGATCTCGTAGGTGGCCTGGCCGTCGTCGATGCCGCGGATGGCCTTCTCGATCGCGACGTCGGCGGCATCGACGGCGCCTGCGGCGACGAGGAGCTCGGCCGAGCGCGCGTAGGCCCAGGGGTCCGGGTCGAAACCGGGTCCGCCGGCGAGGAGACGCGCGGTCGCGAGGCGCTCGGCGTCGGAGGCGTGGCTGTCGATCGCCGCGACGTCGCAGGCCGAAGAGATCGAGAAGAGGTTGCCCGAGCGAGTGACGAGCGCCGCGGCGAGGAGCTCGTCGACGCCAGCGACGGCATCGTCACCGAGCGTTGCAATCGAGACGACGGAGAGTGATCGACCGGCGAGCGCGAGGCACGTCAGCACCGCGCGCGCAGCCTCACCCAGGTGCGCTGCTTCGACGAGGGACGCGCCTTCGGCGCCGGTGACGCGACGGGCCTTGGCCCACCACGCCTCGAGGGTGCGGATGTCCTGGCCCGGAAGATCGACCTGCGCCTCTTCGGCGACGGCGCTCAGCCAGCGAAGCTTGTCGGATGCCGTGAGCTCGGCGGAGAGGTCGAACGCCGAGACGGCGACGCCCTCCCACGACGGGATCTCCGCGGCGGTGACGAAGATGACGAGCCCACGCCCGCCGTTCGCGATACGAACGAGCTCGCCGGCGACGGCGCGGTCCCATGTGCCGTCGCGCGGCAGCGGGGCGACGATGGCGGCGCGCGCGACGGAGGCCGCCTGCGCGATGGCCTCAGCGAAGGTCTGGGGCTCGCTGGAAATCAGCGAAGCGCCCGGCAGCCCGAGCTGGCTGGCAATCTCACGGAAGATAGGGGCGCCTGTCGGAACGACCACGACGCTCGACAGCCGGTCGACGCGACCGTCGACGACGGGCGACCAGCCGCTCGTGCGAACGCGGCGCGCGGTGTGCGCGAGAAGTGCCGCGTGCACGTCTTGAGGTGCGCGGACGACGACGACGCCGGCGATTCCTGCGGTGGAGCCGGGGCTCGCGACGAGCCGCTCGTCGAAGTCGACGAACGCCCGCGACGGTTGCACCGGCGGAGACGAGCGTCCGAAATCGGACGTCGCCGCGCCTGCGCTGCCGGGCGCAGTGGCGGAGACCAGGGATAGGGATGCAGCGGGGTGTGCCAAAGCCGAGGAAACCTACTCGAAAGATGACCTTGTTCAAGGACGGAAGCAGCCTCCGTCACGTCTCCCGAACGGCGTGTTCCGATGGGAAGCCCATCCGAAAACGTAGCGCTCGAACCACACAAAAAAAGGCTGATACGGCACTCTTCCGTCCGACCTCCCCCGCAATCTCGAAAAGCACTCGCTCACGGCGAGGACCTTTCGAAGGATGACGGGGTCGGCCTGACCTGTCCCCTGAAGGTGCAAGAGCTGATCCATGCCCGAAGCAGTGTCAAGTGGGCGTAAGCGCTCGATACTTTTCCGTGAAACGACGCCGCGTCAGCTGATGCACGGTGGAACCGTCAGCCGAGCGTCAGCGACCCGCGCGCGCCGCGCCCCTCGAACTCGGCTTCGACGGCCCACTCGTACGGCTGTGCTCCATGGCCGTTGTCAACACGCGTGCCATCGCGTCGAAGCTCTCGGGAGGCGCATCGCCGATCTTTCGCGCGAGCGGGAGCTGCGCCCATGCGCTTGCGACGAAGAGCGGTACGGCATCGGCGAGCTTCTCCCGGAGGAGCGCGATCTGCCGCTCGATGGCGCCCGCGTCACCGCGCCGGACCGGACCGGTCAGCGCCTCCGGAAAGCCGAGCGCCTCGACGTTCTCGGCAACCGACCGCAGGAGCGGCCCGAGCATCTTCGGAGCGTCGGCGCGAGGCACGCCGGACACGACGAGCAGCTCCGCGCCGATCGCGGCGAGCGCTGCGGCGCCGTTGGCGACGAGCCCCGCGGCCGCGTGATAACCGACGGTGTCGAGCTTCGCGAACGTGCGCGGTGTCATGCCGAGGTGCTTCGCGAGCGTGCGGGCGCGCTTCTCCGCGACGGGGTCGCCCTTTACGTGGCAGTGCCCGCGCGCGAGCGTGGGGAAGGACGAGGTCGACGCGAACGAGATCATCGGGTGCATCTGCGCGACGCCCGCGCACGCGCCACGCAGACCGGCGAGCGCATCGGCCGGCAGCGATCCCGCGTTGTGGACGAC
>JAYTOQ010000152.1:0-1552 GCA_043747665.1 Polyangiaceae bacterium
TGGTCCACCTCCGAGGTCCTCTGGGCGAAGCTGTTCGAGTCGTTGCTCGTGGGGGCCAGCGCGACGGCGCTGGGCTTGTTACTGGGCTACGCGTGGATCTTCTGGCTGGGCGCGCCGGGACTGCGTCCTGCGCTGGTGGGCTGGAGCGTGCTCTATCCGCGGGCCGCGCTGACGCCTGCCGTCGACTTCGCGCAGCTCCTCGGCATCTCGCTGTCCGTGATGGGCCCCTTCGCGCTCCTCAGCGTGGTTCCTGCGTGGAAGGCTGCGACCACCGATCCGCTCGAGACCATGCGCACGTGAGCCGCACGTGAGCCAGACGCGGGTCTTCACGCTGGAGGCGGTGAACGCGCTCGTTCCGCGCCTCGCCGAGCTGGTCGGCCGTCAGCTCGAGCAACGAGGTGCCATCGAGGCGCTGCTCATGAAGCTCGGTCGCGAGCTCGGCGACGTGCCCGAGCGCATCGTCCTCGATCCTGCCGACCCGACCGACGTACGCGAGATGAAACGTGATCTCGTGCAGCGGATCGAGACCTATCGGGCGGGGTGGCGCGAGGTGGAGGAGATGGGTGCCGTCTTGAAGGACGCGCGCCAGGGGCTCCTCGACTTCTACGGCGAGGTGGACGGCAAGCTCGTGTGGCTCTGCTGGCGCTACGGCGAGGCCGAATGCACGTTCTACCATGCGCTCGAGGAGGGCTTCTCCGCGCGCCGTCCCATCGCGGCGAGCCTCCGCCAGAGGCTCCTCAACTGAACGAGCGGATCGAGCTCATTCAGCGCGCGCTCACGGTTCCGCCCCGCCACGTCATGGGGACTGCGACGCCTCGCTTGTCTACCACCTGCGCGCGCTCCTCGACGAAGGCGAGCGCCGTGGATTTACGGCCGCGCACCTCGAACGTGAGCGTGCCGAGGACCGTCTCCGCGGTCGCGTCGAGGCTCTTCTCGCCCTTCTCCGTCCAGACGACGGCGAGTTGACCCGGCGTGCCCTCGGTCGCGAGCGCCACGAGCTGCTTCGACCAGACCGGTGCGCTCTGCGCTTCCGTGAAGGCCATCGTCCCGGGATTCCACGTCACGCGGAACGCAGCGCCGTGGAGATCAGGCGCCCCGCGCGCCACCACGTCGACCACGACGCGATCGAGTGGAACGAGCGGACGGCTCCGCAGAACGATGCTCGCGCCCTGCAGCGGCGCCTCGGCGGCGGAGAACACGACAGGGCCGTTGCCGGTGGTGCGGACCTCGCTGGTGTTGCAGCCCGGGGCGCAGCCGAGCGCGAGCGCGAGCGCGAACCATCCGAACGCGCGCACCGCGCTCATGGCGACCTCCTCAGGTTACCGAACGAGGCGGCGATGGCGTCGATGTCGTCGTCGTCGATGGTGAGGTCGCCGTTGATGTCGCAATGCGGATCGAAGCGCTCGTCGATGTCGAATAGACCGAGTGCGCTCGTCGACTTGTAGGACTTGCCGACCAGCGGCGTGCATCGCAGGAGATCGATGCCGTCGACCTCGCCGTCCCCGTCGAGATCGTGCTGCGCGGTCGATCGTGCGTCGACGAGAACGTCATG
>JAYTOQ010000153.1:0-15627 GCA_043747665.1 Polyangiaceae bacterium
CACGCGCGCGAGCCTCGAGCTCTCGGCGACGGAGCCGGAGCCGGAGCCGGAGCCGGAGCCAGAGCCGGCACCCAGGCTCGCTCCCACCTGGGGTCCGGCGACGCCCGCGGACGCCGACGTGAGGTCGAAGCCGAAGAAGCGCGTCGCCGCCGCTCCGCAGACGCCGGTCTTCGCGATGGGAACCGGGATCTCGGCGCTGATGGGCGCCGACGCCACCGCCGCGGCGCTCGACACCGAGCTCCAGCTCCGGATCGCGCGCCGTGTCGCGCTCTCCGCGCGAGCTGCGCTCACCTTCGACGGTGCGACCGTCGCATCAGGCCGCAATGCCGTGCGCGTGGCGCCTTCGGTCTTCGGCATCGGTCCGGTGGTCCCTCTCGCCGCGACCGACTCCTTCTTAATCCCCCGCATCGGAGCAGGCGTGGGTGTCGTGTGGCTCCGGTCGAAAGAGGCGGCCATCGACACCGTGAGCTCCACGTTCGGGCCGTCGGACAGCATCGTCTCGCCGATGGCGTTCATCACCGGCGCGACGTCGATGCGCGTCGGCGGCGCGCTCCGCCTCACGCTCGATGGGCTGCTCGGCACCTCCGCGCATCGCTTGGTGGTGCGCTCGCAGGGTGCGGATGTCGCGTACTGGGGCCAGCCGTTCGGGTCGGTCGCGCTGCGCGCGGAGGTGATGTTCGAATGACGGCCTCGCTCCGGATCCGCGTCACGGCTCTCGCGGTAGCGGCCGCGCTCGCTGCCGGGTGCGGCGACCTCTGCTCCGACCCGACGCCGGGCACGGATCGCGGCTTCGTCTCCGGGGCGCCGACCTCGGGGTTCGTCATGGATGCCGCGGCGGCCCCCACCCCCAAGGACCACATCACTGCGTGCCCGCACAATCCCGCCGTCGAAGGCGCGGAGTGCAACGCAGTCGGCGCTACCTGCGAGTACGGCTCCAGCCCGGACATGCACTGCAACACCACGCTGTCGTGTGGTCCCGACGGCAACCTCGCCATGTCGTGGAGCGCGCGGCCGTCGGTGCTCTGCCCGAGCTACGACTGCCCGCACGGTCCGTCCTCGCCCATCGAAGGCACGCCTTGCTCGCTGCCTGCGAGCGATGGAGGCGCGGCGCCCAGCGACGCCGACGAGCTCGTCTGCCCGATGACCGATGGGATCTGCGCGTGCTCGACGGGGATCGATCCTGCGCATGGCCATGCGCGGGTGTGGGTCTGCTCGAAGCCCACCGCGGCGTGTCCCGCGTCACGCCCGCTCGCCGGACAGAGCTGCGGCGAGGCCCGCACGTGCGACTACGGAAGCTGCTCGTTCAAGCGAGGCATGCGCATGGAATGCAAGGCGGGCATCTGGACCTCGGCGAGCGCGTCATGCAACTGACGGCGTCCTCCCGCCGTCGCCGCGGCGGCGTCGTCGTCGCGGTCGTCGCATGCGTTGCCGCGTGGAGCGTCGTCGCGTGCAGCGGCGGCACCAACAGCTTCGGGTCGGGCGGATTCGGCGAGGCCTTCGCGGCGCCGTCGGGCTCAAGCGGCAACACGAGCAGCTCACCGTTTTCCCCGAGCGCGTCGCCCGTCTGTCCGGCGGCGGCTCCGCCGATCGACGGCGAAACGTGCTTCAGCCCGTCGGGCGCGCCATCCGACGTGTGCGAGTACGGCGGCTCCGCCGATCCGTCGTGCAACGTCATCGCGCGCTGCCGGGCCGACAATCAAGGCACGTGGACCGTCGAGCAACCCACGCACTGTCCGACGACGTGCCCCGCGCACTTCGACGAGCGCGTCCCCGGCGCCACATGCACCGGCACCGAGCTCTGTACGTACCTCGAGGCCACGTGTGGCTGCGCCGGCGCCATCGACGGCGCGTGGACGAGCATCACCGGCGGGTCCAACAACACGAGCAAGGACGGCGGCGCGGACGCGAGCGCCGCCGACGGCGGCGACGGTGGCAGCGGCGGCTCCGCGGGACCTGCGGCGATCGGGCGCTGGCAGTGCATTCGCCCGGGGAATGGCTGCCCGGCGCGTCGTCCCGTCGAGGGCGCGCGCTGCACGAAGGCCATGGACTGCGACTACGGCACCTGCGTCTTCGGCGTGCCGCTCGCCCTGACCTGCATCAACGAACGATGGACCGCGCTCTACGTGGGGTCCTGCCCATGACAATTCTGACCCGCATAGCGGGTGCAGTGACACTCTCCATTCTGGAAGCGATGACCCGGGAGGCCCTATGAGCTCGAACTTGTCGAAACGTGCGCTGATCGCTCTGCTGCCGGTCGCCTTCCCGTTCGCCGCGGGTGGGGTCGCGGCATGCAGCCGTGCGCACCCGTCACCGAGCGTCGAGGCGTTCCCGTCCTCGCAAGTCGACGGCGTTCCTCCCCTCGCGTCGGCGCCCGGCCCGCAGCCGTCGTTCGGTCCGCTGATCCGGCAGAAGGAGCCGCCTCCGCCGATCAGCGGCGGCACGCTGGCCATCGCGTCCGATCACACGACCGCCGTCGCTGCCGACGCCGATCGCGATCGCGTCTACATCGTCGACCTCCCGGCGCGCGCCGTGCGTCATACCGTCAGTCTGCCGCGGCACTCGGAGCCCGGCCGCGTTGCCGTCGACGACGCCAACCACGCGTTCGTCGTCCTCCGCAACAGTGGAAGCCTGGCCACCATCGATCTCGCCACCGGCGCGCTGACCATTCGCGACGCGTGCCTCGCGCCGCGTGGCGTGGCGTTCGACGCGAAGCAGAAGGCGGTCCACGTGGCTTGCGCCAGCGGCGAGCTCGTGACGATGCCGATCGGCACGGGAAACGTCGTACGTCGCAACCTCGAGCGCGATCTGCGCGACGTCGTCGTGCTGGGCGACGGCTCGCTCCAGGTCTCGCAGTTCCGCACCGCCGCGTCGTTCCGCGTCTGGAAGGACGGCTCGCCGTCGCTCCTTCCGCGGCAGGACGGCGGCAACCTGATGTGGCGCGCCATCTCCATCAACCCCGACCCATCGAAGGGCTGCGCCAGCTCCGATTGCTCGGACGAGACCGCGTCGGTCGTGCAGCAACCCACGCAGCAGCCCGTGCGCCCCGAGCCCGGCGGCTACGGCGGGAGCAGCAGCTTCGGCTCCGCATCGTCCGTGGGTGACGACTTCTGCTCGATGTCGACCGGCATCATCGCGACGCAGGTGAGCGTCGGTAGCGGCACGATCGACCTTCCCGCCGCCGTTCTGCCCGTCGACATGGCGACGAACGGGCGCGAGCTCGCGGTGGTCGCCGCGGGCAACGCCTACACGAAGGAGCTCCCGCAGATCTTCGTGGTCTTCGCGGACAGCGTCCGCCAGTCGAGCGGCGGCTGCGTCCCCACCGTCCACGGCAACGTCCCCGGTCAGGCCATCGCGGCTGCGTTCGACGGCGACGATGCGCTCATCGTGCAGACGCGCGAGCCGGCATCGATCCACATCATGACCGAGGATCGCCGCCGGCCCTGGAAGTCGATCACCCTCGCCGACGACAGCGTCGCCGACACCGGACATCAGATCTTCCACTCCAACGCCGGCGGGTTCATCGCGTGCGCCTCGTGTCATGCGGAAGGCAAGGACGACGGACACGTCTGGACGTTCGTCGGCCAGGGTCCGCGCCGCACGCCCTCGCTCCTCGGTACCGTCGCCGGCACCGAGCCGTTCCACTGGGACGGCGACATGAAGGACATGCGCGACCTCGTCGATCACGTGTTCGTCGAGCGCATGAGCGGACCGAAGGTCGACAACGGGCAGCTCGGCGCGTTGAGCGGCTGGCTCTTCGCGCTGCCGGCACCGGCCAGGCTCCGTCCCGTGAGCGACGCTACCGCGCCCGGGCAGGCGCTCTTCGGGCAGCGCTGCGCTTCGTGTCACGCAGGTCCGATGCTCACGAACAGCAAGACCCTCGACGTCGGCACAGGTGGCTCGTTCCAGGTCCCGTCGCTCGTCGGCGTGGGGTGGCGGCGTCCCCTCCTCCACACGGGCTGTGCGCAGACGCTCCGCGATCGCTTCGACCCACAGTGTGGTGGAGCGCGACACGGTGATACGAGCGACCTCTCAGAGACGCAGATCGGCGATCTCGTGCAGTTCCTCGAGACGCTGTGACGCTTCGCTAAGCCCTTCGATGGGCGCTGGCGGTAGGTAGGTAGCCCGCCGCCAGTGACTCACCGTGTCCGCCGAAACGAGTGCGATTTCGCACCTCGATTGTCACGGGGACTTGTCCCCAGCGGTATGCTGAGAACGAAAATGTCGAACGGGGGCGCGCAGAGTGCGTCCGGCATCGCGAAGTATCGAACGCTGCGCGAGCTAGGCTCCCGCTCTCCACGCTCGTACGCCGCGGTCCGAGAGCCGAACGAGCTGGTGGTGATCCATCGGTTCTCGCGGAGCACCGATCCGCGCGCGAAGAGCACGGCGTCGTTCGTGTCGCCCGACGGCGGCGTCTCGCTCGCGAGCGATGCGATGGCGACGCTGGTTCGCGACGCGCGCTGCCTCGCGAAGAACTGGCATCCGAACATCGCGCGCGTGCGGCACGTCGACATCGAGGGGGAGGACCTCACGATCGCGACCGAGGTCGTCGACGGCGTGACACTCGCCGATCTCCTCGCGGCCGCCGCGGCGCAGCGCGCGGCCAGCGCGGGTAGCACGGGAGCCGCCAAGGTCGCACCAGGCGAGCCGCTGCTCCCTCTTCCGGTGCTCGTGCGGATCCTCGTCGACGTGGTCACGGGGCTCTCGGGTCTTCACGGGCTCCGCGACGACCACGGCGCGCCGCGCGGTGCGCTCCACGGCGCGCTGTCTCCGGCGAACATCGTCGTGGGCAAGGACGGCGTCGGGCGGCTGCTCAATGCCTTGCGCCCGCGACCACTGCGCGTGGCGGCCGGCACCGAGGCGGTGGGCTACGCCGCTCCGGAGGCGCTCGACCTGGGAGCGACACAGGACGTGCGCGTCGACCTGCATTCGGTCGGCGTGATCATGTGGGAGGGCCTGACCGGCCGGCGGCTCTACGAGGAGACGGATCCCGCGCGCGTGCTCGCTCGGCAGCGCGAGGAGGACGTGGCGCCTCCCTCGTTTCCGGCGGGCTCGCCGTTCGCGCGCCTCGCTGACGTAACGATGCGCGCGCTCGCGTTCGACCCGTCGCTGCGCTTCAAGACGGCAGCGGAGATGGCCGCGGCGCTGCGGAACATCGCGGCGACGCGCATCGCGACGGGCATCGTGGTCGCGACGCAGGTGGCGGAGCTCGCGGGAGAACGCATCCGCGCGCGACGCATCGAGCTGGACCCCAGCTCGATCGGCAAGCGTCGCCTCACGAGCGAGCGGAGCCTGCGCGCGGCGAACGCCGCCTCCCCGGCGATGCAGCCGCGCGCATCAGCGTCGGCGAGCGCGGCGAGCCCCGACCACGACACGCTCCCGCCGGGCGCGATGGACCCGACCGACGTGGGCCCGCCCTCGAGCATCCCGCACGATCTCTCGGTCCGCGACTTCCTCGAACCCGCGGTCTCCGCTCTTGCCCCGCCAACAGCTCTCGCCCCGGCAACAGCTCTCGCCCCGGCCCCGGCGCCCGCGGCTGCGCCGCCGAAGAAGACGCTGACCGGCCACGCTGCGCCCGGGCCGAAGCAGACCCTCGTCGGCCACGCATTTCCCGCGCCCGCGTCAGCGCCTGCGCTCACCGCGGCGAAGCCCGCCGCAAAGCCCGCGCCCCCGCTCGTGCGCAAGACAGCGAACGCCGCGTCGTCCGCCTCCACGAAGGCAGCGACCTCTTCGCCCGCCGCAGCCCCACCCGTTGCCGCGCCACCACCACCGCCGGTCGCGGCCACGCTGGAGAGCGCTGCCGCGCCCGCGCCGGCGTCGCTCCCGCCCCCGTCGCTGACCGCTCCGCTCCACGTAGCTTCGCCGAATCAAGACGTACCGGCTGCGGCGCCGCCTCCTGCGTGGACCGCTCCCTCCACGCCGGCTGCGCTTCCCACGCCGGCTGCGCTTTCCACGCCGGCTGCGCTTCCCACGCTGGTCTTCGACGACGTCGCCCCGCCGCCGCCGCCGCCGCCCGCGTACGCGCCCGTCGTTCGTTCGACACCGGATGGAGCGTTCACCCCCACGTCGGTCACGCCGCCGCGCGACCGGCGCTCCACCTTGGTGGTGCTCCTCGGCCTGGCAGCCGCGTTGCTGCTCGTGGTCGGCTTCTTCGCGGTGCGCGCGATGGTCACCGGCCCCGACCTCGAGAAGACCGCCGGCGCGGTCGGGTCGGCGACGGCCACGGCGTCGGTGACGGCGACGGCGACAGGGCCCGCGACCGCGGGGCCGAACGACGAAGCGATGCCCGCGACACCGGCGGCCGCCACCGCAACCGCGACGGCATCGCCCGAACCGACGACGGAAGCGCCCAGCATGCCGACCGTCGCGACCGCGGCGACCGCGGAAGCGACGACCACCGCCACCACCGCCACCACCGCCGCGGATCCCGCCGTCGCCGCCCCGCCACCTGCCGCCGGGGCGCCTGCCGCTCCGAGGCCGCAGACTCCGACCGCACCACGGCCCAAGCGACCGACCTACGAACCCCTGGGGATCTGAAGAGACATATGCGCACTCGTCCACGTCGGCGTAGCTCGATCCTGATCGCGACGACGTTCGCGCTGTTGATTGCCGGCGGCGGCGGCGTCGCGCACGCGGCCGGTGTCGAGCCCGCCAAGGCGACGCCCGTGCAGCGCGAGCAAGCACAGAGCCGCTTCCTCAAGGGCCGCGATCTCTACAACGCGAAGAAGTACGAGGCCGCGCTCGCCGAGCTCAATGCGTCGCTCGACATCGTCGCGAGCCCCAACACGCGCCTCTACGTCGGTCGCTGCCTGCGTGAGCTCGGTCGCACCGTGGCCGCGTACGCGGAGCTCGGACGTGCCGCCATCGAAGCGAAGGAGCTGCTCCGCGACGACGCTCGCTACGAGAAGGCGGCGCAAGCCGCCAACGACGAGCGCGCGGCGCTGGCGCCGAAGCTCGGCTTCGTCGAGGTGCGCATCACGCATGCCACGCCCGAGACCACGCTGAAGGTCGCGAGCGACGACGTCCGCCGGGGCGGCTGGGAGGAGCCCGTGCCCGTCGTACCGGGCACCGCGACGATCGTCGTCGAGACGCCGGGCCGCGCCGCCATCCAGCAGCAGATCGACGTCGCCGCCGGTGAGCACAAGTCACTCGTGATCGATGCCGCGCCCGGGGGCTCCGCCGATGTCGCCGCAACGACAGCTCCGCCGGCCGACGCACCATCGGACACGGCGGCCAAGCTGCGGCCGGTCATGTACGTCACCGCGGGTCTCGCCGTCGTAGGCCTCGCGACGTTCGTCATCGCCGGTGCGATGGCGAACGGAACGTACTCCGACCTACAGAAGTCGTGCGGCGCCGGTCCCTGCCCGCCCGGCCACGACAGCGACATCTCCGCCGGCAAGACGCAGCAGACGTTCGCCAACGTCGGCCTCGTCGTCTTCGTGGTGTCGGCGGCAGCGACCGCGACGCTCTTCTTCGTGACGTCACCGAAGAAGGCGTCGTCGCCCGCGGCAGCTTCGGCTCGTGTCACCGCTGGTCCTTCTTTCGTCGGCCTCCAGGGGGTTTTCTGATGATCCGTCCGATGAAGAGTCTTCGCATCCGCATCGCCGTTCACGCCGGCGCAGGCGTCGCAGCATCGATCGTGGTCGTTGCGTGCGCGCACGACTTCGACGCGTACCAGGCGACCGGGGACGCGGTACCGAGCTCCCTCGACGCCTCGACGAAGGGCAGCGACGGATCCACGTCGTCGGACGGCGCGACGGTCGTGCCCGATGCGGCGACGGTCATGGACGCAAGCGCCGACGCAGCGTGCGCGACGGCGCCGGCGTGCGCGGCGAAGTCGACGATGTGCAAAGCTTCGTGCGAGGCGGCCCTGACCGACTGCAACGCCCAGTGCGGCGGCGGAAGCGGCGGGTGCAAATCCGACTGCAAGAGCGAACGCGACCAATGCGTTCAGAGCTGCACGAATACCTGCCGCTCCTGCGCCGGCATGGGCTGCACCGCCGCCTGCAACTGAGCTAGAGATGGGGCATGGCTCACACGATCGAGATCGCGAAGTCCGGCCGCGCCGGCTGTCGCACGTGCAAGAACCCCATCGCGAAGGGTGAGCTCCGCTTCGGCGAGGAGACGCCCAATCAATTCGGCGAGCCTGGCGACACCTCGTATCGCTGGCACCACATCAAGTGCGCGGCGAGCAAGCTCCCCGCGGAGCTGCGCGAGGCGCTCGCGACGTACACCGGCGAGGTGCCCGAGCGAGACGAGCTCGACAAGCTCATGGCCGAGGCCGACGCCAACAAGCCGCCGCCCTTCCCGCATGCCGATCGCGCGCCGACCGGGCGCGCAAAGTGTCAGGGCTGCGGCGAGACCATCGCGAAGGGCGAGCTCAGGGTCGCCGTGGAGCGCGACATCGAGCGCGGCATGACCGTGACGAAGGGCGCAGGCTACCTGCATCCGGCCTGCGCCGCGGCCTACGTCGAGGCGCACGGCGGCACGCACGAGACGCTCACCGGGGGGCTCCGCGCGAACACCCGTTCGCTGTCGGATGCGGACCTCGACACGCTCTTCGCCGAGGTCTGAGCACGCGTGCGGCAGCCTTCGTCGTCGTCGCGCGATTCGTCGCGTGCCTCATCGAGCCTCTTTCCCGCGCTCCCGCGGCACATCAAGGGACGCGCCGCCGAGCTGGCTACGCTCTCGAGGACCGTGCTCGCGACAAAGCCGACGCGCCTCGCGCTCGTGGGCGCGGGAGGCAGCGGCAAGTCGCTGCTCGCGGCGGCGCTCGCGCATCGCCTCGCGCCGCGCTTCCCCGGAGGCATTCACTGGTTTCGCGTGGGCGCGTGGGATTTTCGCACCCTCACCGAGATGCTCGCCCTCCGCTTCGGAACGCCTCGCGAACGACATGCGCTCGTGCCAGGGATCCGGCGCTACCTCGCGGAGGGAGGCGAGCGGCTCATCGTCCTCGACAACCACGAGGACGATCAGGCGATGGCGCGCTTTCTCGATGCGCTCTCGGGAACGCCGGCGACGTTCGTCATCACGGCGCGGCGCTGTCTGCTCGCCGGCGTCCTGGTCTACCCCGTCACCGCGCCGCTGATCACGTCGGGAAGGAGCGCATTCCCCCGGGTTTCGGCGCTGACGCGGGTCCTTCGCTGGAACCCGCTGGCGCTCGACATCGCCGATGCCGTCGTGTCGTCACGCGCGGCATCGGTCGCCGAGGTCGCGGCGTTCCTCGAAGCGCACGGCATCGAGACCGTCCGCGTCATCGATCACGAGGACGACCTCCCCGAGGTGGCGCTCCTCGTGGCGTGGGCGTGGAAGCGTCTCTCGCCGCCCGCGCGCCGGATGCTCGGGGTCCTCGCGCATGTCGAGGGCGACAGTGTCGATCTCGACTCGCTCGCGCAGCTCACGCGCTTGCGTGCGCGCAGCGACGCCGCGAAGGCGATCGCGTCGCTCGAGAAGTGGCACCTCGTGCAGGAGCCGATGACGAAGCGCTACACCGTGCACGCCGTCGTGCGCCACGCCGTGCGCCGTCGGACCCAGCTGCCGCCGGGTCTCGTCTTCGAGCATTACGTGGCGCTCCTCGAAGCACAACCCGCGCGCTTGATGATGGAGCAGACGCACCTCTTCGCCGCCATGGATCACGCGCATCGCATCGGCGATCTGTCGTCGATGCTGCGTATCGAGCGGCTCCTGCAGAGGCTCGACGAGGAGGCGCTCGCCGCGTTCAGCCCTCCGGCGGCAGCTTCGCGATGAACTCGTTCGTCTGAGCGACGAGCTCCGGCGCCGATTGCTTGGCGAGCGTGAGCGCCTTGGTCAGCGCCATGCGCGCCTCCGCGAAGCGGCGCAGCTGCCGGAGCGTGCGACCGAGCGCGAGCCATGCCGCGGCGTCGTCCGGCAAGTAGTGAATGACCTTCTCGTAGGAGAACACCGCTTCGCCCTGTCGCATGAGCACCACCAAGCAGTCGGCGCGCACGCGATGGGCCTCCGAGTCGCGCGGCACGAGCGTGAGCACGCGATCGGCGGCGGCGAGAGCGCGGTCATCCTTCTTCATCGCCACGAGGACCTTCACGGTGAGCTTCGCGGTGTCGACATCGCGCGCATCGAGCCGCGCTGCTCGCTCCACGCTGGAGAGCGCGGCGTCGTACTGATTGAGCGGAATGAGGATGTGCGCGCGGAGGAGCCACGCCTCGCGCGCGTCCGGACAGCGCTTGACGATCGGCTCGAGCTTGCGCAGCGCTTCGACGTTGCGATTGGCGAGGCACAGCGCGCGGACCTCGTCGAAGACCGCGAGGTCGTCCGCCGTCAGCCCGCTCTTGTCGGCGATCTTCACCGCGGCATGCGAGCTGGCAGACATCTTCCCGGAGGGACGCCGTTCGCCGCGGATACTCTTCTTCTCGGCGGCCTTCTCCAGCGACCGCTCCGGCGGAGTACGCACGCTCTTCTTCTCCGCCCCGAGGCGGACGCTCTTCTTCTCGCCGTCCCCGCCCTTCATGCCGGCGGTCCGGTCGCTCTTCTTCCGCGACCGTGCCGGCGTCGGCGTCCGCGACACCGCAGGGGGCTGCGTCTCGAGCGCGCTCGGCGCGCGGCGTACGCTCTTCCGCTCGGCCTTCGGCGACTCCACCTTCATGGCTCGTGTCGAGAGCGGATCCTCGCGAGGCAAAGGCGCCCGCGCGACGGCGCGCTCGAGCTCCTTCATCATCATGCACGCCGTGAGGTACTCGCCATGATCTTCCGGCGCGATGGCCAGGAATCGTTCGCACGCGGCCTTGGCCTCGCTCATGCGGCGTAGCTCGTAGAGCACGCCGGCACGCGCGAGCCACGCTTCGTGCGCGCCGGGGTTCGTTGCGAGCGCCTGCTCGTAGCAAGCAAGCGCCTCGTCACGCACACCGCGCTTGCGGAGCACGTCGCCCTTCAGCACGAGCGCAGCGGGGAACCCTGGGTCGACCTCGAGCGCGCGGTCCATGCACGCCACCGCCTCGGGCGCGCGTCCCATCTTCAAGAGCGTGGCGGCGCGTCCGGTCCAGGCGCGCGCGAGCTGTGGCGTGAGACGCAGCGCGTGGTCGAAGCACGTCAGGCTGCCGTCGAGATCGCCGCTCGTCAGCAACGTCTCGGCTGCGACGCACATCGCCACCGGCTGCTGCCCGCGTTCGTTGCGCGCGAGGACGCGCGCGATGATGTCTTCGACTCCAGCCACTCCGAGGATCGAGGCTACACCGGTCCTTGGTTCCAGCGCGGATTCCGCGTTCGAAGCGCCGCGAGGCGATCGGTCGTCCTACTTGAAGAGCTCGGACATCGTGGGCTCGTTGGTCACCGTGCCGAGGCGCGGCAGCATGAGGAGGTCCTCGACGGTCGCCAGGTAGCTCTTGTGGGTGTAGGCGGTAGTCGACTTCAGCTGCGCCCCTTTGAGCTTGGGCGAGATGACGACCATCGGGATCTTGTCGTTGCTTCCAGCGCCGCTCCGGCCCTCCGCCTCGTCCCACGTGAGGAAGATCACGCCGTTGGACTGATAGACCGGGCTCGCCATGATCATCTCGATGGTGCTCTTGGTCCACGTGTCCGCGGTCTTGAGCGTCTCGGCGGGAACGCCCCCGACCGCCGGGTCGGGATCATGGCCATCGCTGGTGAGGTTCGGCGTGATCCACATGTAGCGGTAGGTGCCTGCCGCGAGATCGGCCGCGAAGGACCCGAAGTCGACGTTGTGCTGCGCACACAGCGCCGCGACCTGCATGTCCTTGAAGTAGAGGAAGGGGTCGTGCTTCGGGGCGTAGTTGCCGGCGGCGTTCGCCTTGTTCGTCAGGGTGCACGGGCTGCCCATGCTCTCCTGGTAGGAGCGCCACGGGATCTTCGCGGCCTCGAGCTGCGTGCCGAGGTTCTCGACGTTCTTCGGAAAGCCGGAGGCGGTCGGCAGCGGATCGGACCCGCCCGCGAACTGCGGACCGCCGCTGATCATCTCGAGGTAGTTCGGCAGCGACGGGTGAACGCCCGAGTCGCTGTAATTCGTGGCCAGCGCGTACTCGTCGATGAGCGAGTTGATGAACGGCGCGTACGCAGTCTTGCCGACGATCTCCGCGTAGTCGTGGTTCTCCAGCACGATGGTGAAGATGGTGAGCGCGCCGGGCATCGTCCCGCTGGTGCCGCCCGACGTCCCGCCGCTGCTGCCGCCCGACGTGGTCGTCCCGCTGGTGCCGCCCGACGTCGCGCCGCCGCCGTCGCCCGGATCGGGAACGGGCGTCGAGGTGCCGCTCGATCCGCAGGCGGCGCCCGCGAGCACGAGCGACAGCACTGGGACGAGCGCGTGGAGTCGGTTCATGACGCTTGCTCTGACTCCTCGTCGCTGCGAAGGCAATGCCTTCGAGCGAGGCATAGTGCGCAAACGGCGTCTCCCACCGGTCTCTCGGCGGCTCTATTGATACGGCGCCACATTCGGCTCAGGGAGCGGAGCCGTGGAGCTCCGTGCGCACGAGCACGACGAGCGCGGCATACGCCATGGGATCGAGGTGTGGCCGCAGCAGATGCAGGACGAGGAGCGCGCCGCGCTCGATCGCTTGATGGAGGCGCTCCGCCTTCGCGCGCGCCGATCGAGGGGCGGTGCTGGCGTCGAGCGTCTCCGAGTACGGAATACAGAACAGGCCGAGCACCCATGCCGTCTCGACGAGCGCATGGAGGTCCTCGGCGTCGTCGAGATCACGCAAGAGGCCTGCTGCGATGAACGGCGAGAGCAGCGCCTCGAGCTCGGTCGTGCGCTGCTGCGTGACCTCGACGTAGCGTGCGCGGAGCAGCGGATCGGCGCGCAGGAGCGCGGGGAGCTCGCGCGCGAAGAAGGCGTAGCGCGCGAAGAGGCCGAGGTTACCGACCAGCATGCGATGAAACGCCCCGACGTCGACGCCCGGGCTCGTCGGCCCGCCCCAGATCGCGTCCGCTTCGGCGTTCACGCGCTCGAAGGCATCGCGGATGATCTCCTCCTTGTTGGCGTAGTGGTAGTAGAGGTTGCCCGGGCTGATGCCCGCGTGCTCCGCCACGTGGTTGGTGGTCACCGCCGAGATGCCCGACTCGTTGAAGAGGGTGACGGCGGCGTCGACGATGCGATCCTTCGTGCTCGGGCGCGCTGCGGTTCGGGCCACGGCGGCGATTCTAGGCCAAGAGCCGGGATTCCGAGACTCCACGGTGACGCGCGCTGCGGATTAGAGCAATTAATCTACCCGGCACCGTGACCCATCCCGCCCGCCCGCTCCTCTTTCCAGGGCTGCTCCTGCTCCTGTTCGCGGGCGCATGCGCCAATGCGCAAGGGCCCGGAGCGCCTGCCGACGCGACGCCAGCGACGGCAGCCACGTCTCCTGTTCCCGGCGCGAGCGGCACCACGCCGGGCGCGACGTCCAGCGGCGGCTCGGTCCCCGGACCGGCCACCAGCAGCGCGTCGACGAAGAGCGGCACACTGCTGTTCGCGGAGAGCGCCCCCATCGCAGGCGTCGCGTACGTCTCCGGCGCGCAGAGCGGCATCACCGACGCACACGGCACCTTCACGTACGAGGCCGGCAAGGCGGTGCAGCTGTCCGCCGGCGGGTCGGTGCTCGGCGCGCCGCTGGGAGCCGCCGTCTTATCGCCTTATCAAGTCGCGGGCTCTGCGGCGTGCGACGACACCGTCGACGTGAAGAAGCTCGTCGCGCTCCTCGAGTCGCTCGATGTCGACGGTGACGTCACGAACGGGATCACGGTGCCAGGCTCCGGCGCGGCCGCTCATCCCCTGCCCGCTCCTGACGCAGCGCTGCGGACGTTCATCACCGCGTTCGACGGCGAGTCCTGGACGGCGGCAAGCGCCGCGTCGACCGACACGTTCTCGTACGGCGACGCCATCGTCCGGGGCCAGGGCGTCACCACCGACGGCACCTCGTGGATCTTCTCCGGCACGACCGGCCTCGAGAAGACCAGCGCCACCTTCGCGAGCGCTGCGAAGAACGCGTTCGCCATTCCGCTCCTGCTCGTGGCGCAAGGCAGCGACCACATCGGGGACATCGATTTCTGGAACGGGAAGATCTACGCGCCCGTCGAGGACAAGACGTACGCGTCGCCCAAGGTGGTGCTCTACGACCCGGCCTCGCTCTCGGCGGGCACCGTCTTCGACGTCCCGCAAAACCTCCAGACCAAGGGCGTTCCGTGGATCGCCGTCGATGGTCCGCGCGGCCTCGCGTACATGGCCGAGTGGGATCCGACCCCGGAGCTCCGCGTGTTCTCGCTCTCCACGATGGCGTACCAGCGCGCGATCCCCCTCTCGGCGCCGACCGGTCGCGTGCAGGGCGGCAAGGTCTACAAGGGCCAGCTCTATCTCACGACGGACGACGCGACGAAGCGGGTCCTCAAGGTGCACCTCGCATCGGGAACGATCTTCCCGGTCCTCGATCTGAACCTCGCGGGCGTCGAGCTCGAGGGGCTCGTCCTCTTCGCGCGTCCCGACGGCTCGCTGCTGCACACGCTCGACGTCACGTCGGCGCGCACCGGGGTCGAGCTGCGCCACCACACGATCGCCCGCGCGCCGCTGCGCTGGAAGGTCTGCCCCTGACCACGGTGAACGCGTGTCTGCTGGATGAATCGCGTCATCGCTTGGTATGCCGACGTCCGCCGTCTCAGGGATGGACTGCACGCCGCGACGCGCACGCGGCCGGTGCGCGGGCCGGACGGGCTCGAGGCCACATCGGTCGGCGGTTCCAGTGCGAGCGCACTTCGCATAACGGGCGATGCACCGACCTTGCCACGAAGATGCACGACGCCTGAGTCGTCGTGGTTTGCATCGTGCGAAAACGCTCGTCAGCGGGATCCAATCAGGTGCGCCGGCCTCCGTCACCCGCGAAGCGCTTGCTCGAGCGCCTCGTCGGTACGGCCGAACACCGCGCGGCCGTCCGACAAGACGAGGATGGGCCGCTCGATGAGGATCGGGTGCTCGACCATGAGACGAAGCCACGGCGCGCGATCCCCCGTGGCGAGGAGTGTCGCCCCGCCATGCATGTCGCCGGCATGGACTTCGAGGACGTTCGTCTCGAGCGCGACGCGTGGCTCGCGATGAAGCCGAGCACCCCCTTCGGCAGCGTCCCCATCCTCGAAATGCCTGGAAAGCCGCCGCTCGCGCAGTCGAACGCCGTCCTTGTCTTCGTCGGACGCACGCACGGCCTGCACCCCGCCGACGACTTCGAGGCCACACGCCACGAGGCGATGATGGGCCACGTGGAGGATCTGCGCGCGAAGGTCACCCCCATGCTCCTCATGACCGACGCCGCGGAGAAGAAGAAGGCACGTGAGGAGCTCGCCGCGTCGTACGTGCCGGTGTGGGCCAACCAGGTGGAGAAGCAGATCGAGGACGGACCGTTCTTCGCGGGCGCCAAGCTCCACGTCGTCGACCTGAAGCTGCACATGGCCGTCCGGTGGTTCGCCGGCGGTAACGTCGATCACGTCCCGGCCACCATCTTCGCGGGGTACCCCAAGTTGATCCGCGCGCGCACGACGCGGTTCGCGACGATTCCCGCATCTAAGCCTGGTACGCGAAGACCCGACAGTATTTTTTGACCGCGCTCGAAATGATGCGACCGGGGGCCGGGACGCGGCTCTGCTTTCCATGCGCCGCCTCGCCTCCTTCGTCGTCGCCTCCCT
>JAYTOQ010000154.1:0-5517 GCA_043747665.1 Polyangiaceae bacterium
GGCGCCGCCGCGTCCAGTTCGTGATCCGGCTCGACGATCACGAGATCGAACGCGTCCGGCTTCTCGAGACCGAGGTAGGTCGCGACGACCGGCGACGGCGCGTCGCCCTGATCGCGGCGCATGGCTCCGTAGGCGCTCGTCATCGCCGACGGCAAGACGGTCTGATCGTCGTGCAGCATCCCGGTGGCGACGAGCACGCGCGTCCCGGCAACGGCCATGTCGCCCTCATCGACCAGGCGATTGAGGACCCGCGCGCCGCCCTCGGCTCTGCCCTCGGCGCCGTCACCGACCCGCACGTGGCGGCCGTGCCCGGCGACGATGGCGCGAGCGATGGCGATCAGAGCCAGCGCCACCACCGCGCCCCGTGACAGACCGCGCGGTCGGCGACCGCGAGCCGGCACCGCGGGGTCCGGCAGCGTGACGAGGCCGCCGAGCAAGACACCGATGGCGACCACGTACGCGACGCTCGACCACGAGGCCGTGCCCGTCACGAGCAGCAGGACGATCCCGACGTACGGGAACACGGCGATCACGGCGGCGGTTCGGAGGAAGAAGCGCATCGTCCATGACGAGTACGACGGCGGAACCGACCTCGGAAGGAGCGAGGCGGTGACCGGCTCGCGCGAGCGCGCGAGTGGCCTTGGAACGCCCACGAGCGGCGGCTGTTGCACATCGAGACGCCCGTAAATTTCAGCGCGGATCGCGGGTCCGCGACGCGCGATTCGCCAGCGACAGCCGTTCACCCGACGTGGTAGCGTGCGCGCCGCATCATGGGTAACAAGGCCCGCTTCTTCTCGAGGATGTCCGGCGCGCTCGTCATGATCGGAGGCGCGATCGGCCTGACCGCGCTTTCGGCAACGGGCCTGCCCGCATGCTCCAGCGACAAGGGCACCATCGAGCGGCCCTGTCCGCCGGGGCAGGTCTGCTCGGTCAACCTGACGCTGATCCACACGTCGGACATCCACTCGCGCCTCTTCCCGTACGACCAGGTCATCACCCAGGTCGACGCGACCCTCGGCCTCGGCTCGCTGAACGCGGTGTCGAACATCGGCGGCGTGGCGCGCATGGCCTACGTGATCAACCGCGAGCGAGCGCGCTCGGGACGCGTCCTCCACCTCGATTCGGGCGACTGCTTCCAGGGCGCGCCGGTCTTCAACTTCTTCGCTGGTGAGCCCGAGGTCCGCTCGATGAGCGCGCTCGGCGTCGACGCTCAGGTCCTCGGCAACCACGAGTTCGACCGCGGCGCGCAGAACGTCGCGACGCAGTACCAGCGCTGGTCGAACTTCCCGCTGCTCGCCGCCAACTACAAGTTCGACCAGACGACCCAGGACATCCCGAACTTCGGCCGCATCGGCACCGTGGCGCGCGCGTTCACGGTGCTCAACACCGGCGGGCTCCGCGTCGCGGCCATCGGGATGGGCAACCTCTCGAGCCTCACGTCGATCTTCGATCAGCCGAACAAGAACGGCCTCGCGCCGCTCAACACCGCCGAGGTCGCGCAGACCTACATCGATCTGCTGCGGCCCTACGTCGACCTCATCGTGATGGTCACGCACCTCGGCCTCGAGGTCGACCAGACCATGGTGCGCAAGACCACCGGCATCGACGTCGTGCTCGGCGGCCACAACCACATCGTCATCAACCCGCCGCAGGAGATCCGCGACTGCTCCGCGGACCCTAGCAACCCAGGCTACGTGTGGGCTATCGACCCGAACGCGAACATCGACGTCGACACCATTCCGCCCGACGGTCCTGATCGCGATCCGAAGAACCACCCCTTCGCGATCAAGCGCCCCTGCCACTCGCGCAAGGTGATCATCGCCCACTCCGGCGCCTTCGCGAAGTACGTCGGCCGGCTCGACCTCGTCCTCTCCAACGATCCCGCGCTCGCCTCGCCCGACGGCGACCCGTCGCACTACGACGCGGTCAACGGCTTCGAGGTCCAGTCGAGCCGCTACAACGCGTTCCCGGTCGACGACAGCGTCCCCGAGGATCCGGTCGTCGTCGACATGCTGCAGCCGTATCGACGCTCGCTCGACCTCGCCGCCGACCTCGACATCCTCATCGGCTTCAGCCCCGGCGGCTCGAAGCGCTTCGGCAGCACGGGCGGCGACTCTCCGCTCGGCAACGTCGTCGGCAACGCCATCTGGCTGCGCCTCGGCATCCAGACGGACTTCTCGCTCACGAACTCCACGGGCATCCGGACCGACCTGAACCCAGGCCCGATCACCGTCGAGCAGATGTTCAACATCTTCCCCTTCGACAACTCGATCACGAAGATGCAGCTCTCCGGCCTCGAGGTGCAGGAGATGTTCGACTTCTCTGCGCGCCGCACCGCCGGTCGCGGCTGCGCCTCGCAGATCCAGATCGCGGGCGCGCGCGTCCGCATCAACTGCTCGGGGTGCGACCGCGTCAACATCGGGTGCCAGACCGACGTCGACTGCACGAGCGCGACGCCGCGACGTGACCGATGCGACGGCGCCACCAAGCGCTGCCTCGTGAACTGCACCTCCGACGAGCAGTGCACGCAGAGCATCGGCGGCCTCTGCGACCCGGTCAACCACACCTGCATCGTCAACGCTTGCGCCGAGCAGGTCTACATCGGTCACCGCACGGACAAGGCCGGCAACTTCCAGCCTTGCATCGATGACCGCGCCTGCAACCCGCCGGGCGTGGACGGTCCCGGCGTGCCGGGCATCTGCGACAAGACCGCATTCATCCCGGGTCATCCTTCGCCCGAAGGCCTGTGCCTCTCGCTGATCAGCCCGACCAACCTCTACGAGCTCGCGACGAGCAACTACCTCGCCGGCGGCGGCTCGGGGTTCCGCGTCCTTCAGCGAAACACCACGCAGTTCGACACGAAGGTGCAGCAGCGCGACGCGCTCATCGACTACATGCGTCAGGGTAAGCCCTGCGGCTACGATCCCGCGACCAACCTCACCCCCGACGGCCTCAAGAACTGCGGCGTCGACGGCGACTGCGGCGACCCCAGCTTCGTGTGCTCGTGCCCCGGCCACGTCACGGAGAGCGGAACGCCGCTGGCCTGCACGTCAGTCGGCACGTGCGAGAACGGCGCTGGGCGCTGCGTCCGCAAGGACTGTCGCGACCAGGTCGCCGACTTCCACTTCAAGCGCTGCAAAGGCGCGCCCAATCAGCCGGCCTGCCAGGTGCAGGTGGCGTCCTGCCAGCTCGCCGGTGAGGAGTGCAAGCTCCTCTCCTGCATCGACAAGACGATCGGGAGCCAGACCGACAACCGCGTGGAGCTCGTCGGCAAATGAGGCGCCCGACCATGCCTGTCGGCTTGAAGCCCGCGTTCCTCGTCCTGCTTGCGGCGGTCTGCGCGCTGCTCACGTCGTGCTCGGGTGACGGCTTCGGAAAGCCGCCCAACCCGCCGCGCCTCGTCGTCGTGGTCGATCCGGCGACGAACAAGGTCGGCACGGTCGAGGCGCCCCTCAATCTCCTGATCGATACGCCGATCACGTTTCGCGTCAGCGTCAAGGCGCTGAACAGCGCCGGCGCGCCCGACACGACGTTCAACCGCTTCGTCCGCATCTCGGCGAAGCCGGGCGCCATCGCCCCGCTCGTCGGGCCGGACACGGACGGCCGCAACGTCCTCCTCAAGGCCGGCGAATCGGTTCCGTTCGACGTCAGCGTGACGAACGCCTTCGGCACCACGTACATCGTCGCCGACGATCTCGGCTACACGCCGAAGGATCCGCTCGCCAACCCGCCCCCGCAGTGCTCCGACGGCCTCGACAACGACGGCGACGGCAAGGTCGATTTCCCCGCCGACGAGGGCTGCGCGTTCGCCAACGACGACTCCGAGGAGGGCGGCACGTTCAGCCAGGGAGCGAGCACGCCCATCTACTTCCGCCTACCGCGCATCTCCGAGATCCGCGGCCTGAAGTGCGACCCGGCCGTGGGCTGCTCGGGCAACGGTGCCACGCCGTATCCGCGCCAGCAGATCAGCGTCGACACGGGGTTCCGCGACAACACCAACTCCTTCGTGTTCAACACCGTCGTCTCGCGGATCGCGTCGGACGGGTTCTACGTCACCGACCTCGACGACCCGAGCGGCACGCCGACGAACCCGGGCGGCTTCAATAGCGTGTTTGCGTTCAACTTCAACGCGCCGCCCCAGATGCGCACGTGCGATCGCCTGAAGTCGTATGGCGGAACGGCGAGCGAGTTCTTCGGCTTCACGCAGATCTCCTATCCGACGTGGACGCTCGAGGAGTGGGACCCCGCGCAGCGACCCTGCCTGGTGCCCAACCCGGAGCTGCTCAAGCTCTCGTTCCTCAGCAGCACGCCCGATCTGTTGAAGCGCTCCGCGAACCTCGTCCACGTGGAGACGTCACCCGACGGCGCGCAGCACGTGAAGGTGACGCCCAAGTTCGGCCCCGGCGACGCGCCGAAGACGCCCGGCGGGACCTACGCGGCCACGCCCGACGCATCGAATTGTGACTTCGATCACAACGGCAAGATCGTCTTCACCACCGGGGACCCCGAAGGCGCGTGCAGCTCCGCCTGCACCGCCGATCCGGAGTGCACCGAGTGGTCGAACTGGATCGCGCGCAGCACGTTCCGGCTCACGGTCAGCGACGCGAACGGCTCCAAAGGCGCCATCCAGGCCAACGCCACGGCCGCAGCCGGCTTCGATCCCGTCGCGATGAAGGGCATCGAGCTCCGCTACGTCGCCGGAACGCTCACGTTCTTCTCCGGCGGCGCGCAGTTCACGATCGAGGTCCGCTGCAAGGACGACGTCATCGTGAATCTGCAAGAAGCGCCGTTCGGCTCGGACAATGTCTGCGCCATGGACAGCGACTGCGATCTCGCGCACGGGCTCCCCGCCGGATTCCAGTGTCTCTCGCTCGGCGGCGGCACGAAGGCGTGCCGCAAGGTCGACCCCGCACACCCCGACGTGAAGGAGCCGCCGCCTCTCGCGTGCGTGTTCCCGCGAACGTTCCTCGACAGCAACCCGCAGTAACCAGCTCGCATGATCCTCCACGCGTCCTTCCCGGAGCTCCGCTAGATGCGCTCGCATTTCCGTCATTTCGCGTGGCTCGCCGCGCCTGCCAGCCTCCTCCTGCCCGCGGTCGCCTTCGCACAAGCTGCGCAGCCCATCCCGACGCCGGCTCCGTCGAACACGACGACCGCCCCGCCGACGACCGGCGCAGGGACCGGCGCGATCACCCCGAACGCGCAGGGCGGCGGTCAGATCAACGCGGGTCCGGCGAGCGGCACCACGCCGACCGCCGACCAGGGTGTTCCGATGGGCGCGCCCGCGACCGTCGGCACACCGGGCAACGACACGGCGCCGACCGCCGACGCCGTCGACGCGTCAGGCACCGCCGGAGCGCGCGCGGCCGGAACGCGTCCGCCCGGCGTCGAAGGTCGCGGCTTCATGGACACGCGCCTGACGTGGACGTTCGGCGACGACGACTTCCTCCACAAGACGGGCGAGCTCATCCCGCTGTCGCCGACGTTCGGTGTCGGCGAGCGCCAGCAGTACCGCCT
>JAYTOQ010000155.1:0-4075 GCA_043747665.1 Polyangiaceae bacterium
AGATGTCCTCTTCGCTTTAAGCGGGCCATCGCGCTGCGGTTCGTGCTCGGCTGGTCGCTCGAGGAGGTCTCGCGGGTCACCGGAGCGCCGGTCAACACGGTGCGCAGCCGCGTCCGCCTCGCGAAGATCTTCGTCCCCTCCCACGCCGGTCCTGACGTCGGCGTCGAACGACCCACCGACGCCGAGGCCTGGTTGATCCTCGGCGCCGCGTATCAGCTCGCCGGCAAGGGCACCGAGGCGCGAGACGCCTTCCGTTCGTGCACGAAGCTCGCCACGCACGGCGGCGTCGGCGAATGCCGCGCATTCGTCCCCTGAGCGCCGATCACCGCCCGATCACTGCCCGCTCACCGCCCGCTCACTGCAGCGCGAGCCGTGCGGCCTTGATCACGAGCCACTGATACGACGACGGTACCACTCGCTGCACGAGGTCGAAGACCTTCGCGTCGGTGCCCACCAGCACGCGACGCGCGTTGCGCTGGACGCCGCGCAGGATGATGGCTGCGGCGTCGTCGGCGGTGACGCGGAAGTGCTTCTCGATCCGGAGGTGGTTGTTCTCCATGTCCTTCACGCCGAGGTCGAGCATGCTCTTGTCAATGCGCGCGGTGCGGGCGATGTTCGTCTTGATGCCGCCCGGGTGGACGCTCGTGGCGCTCACCGGCGCCTTCGTCATGTCGAGCTCGATGCGGAGCGCCTCCGTGAACCCACGCACGGCGAACTTGGTCGCGTTGTAGGTGCTCTGCCCCGGAAAGCCGAGCAGGCCGAAAAGGCTAGACGTGTTGACGACGTGACCCTCGCCCGACGCGCGAAGATGAGGAAGGAACGCCTTCGTCCCGTAGACGACGCCCCAGAAGTTGATCCCCACCACCCACTCCGCGTCGGGATACTCGCAGCCCTCGACCGAGGCGCCGTAGCCGACACCGGCGTTGTTGAAGACGAGGTTGCACTTGCCGTGATCGGCGACCACCTCGTCGGCCCACGCGTAGACCGCCTCGCGGTTCGCGACGTCGACGCGCCTGGAGGTGACCTTGACGCCGTGCATCCCCGCGAGCCTCGCGGTCTCGGCAAGGCCCTTCTCGTCGACGTCGCTGGTCGCGACGTGGCAGCCCTGCTTCGCGAGGTTGATGGCGAGCGAGCGGCCCATGCCGGAGGCGGCGCCGGTGATGGCCGCGACCTTGTTGGAGAACGACTTCACGACGCGCTCGCTTCGGTCTTCGCCGCGCCCGCGGATTTACGGGCGTCCGTCGCGCTCATCGCGAAGAGCGCGCGCGTCGCTCCTGCGATCTCGACGACCGCGTCGCGACACACCGGGCTGACGCCCACCATGTTGATGAAGCCGTGGATGAGGGAGTCGAAGCGCCGCAACACGGTCATGTTGCCGGCCGCGAGGAGCGCAGCGGCATAGGCCTCGCCCTCGTCGCGCAGCGGATCGAACCCGGCGGTGACCACCAGCGCCGGAGCGAGCCCCGCCAACGACTCGGCGTGGAGCGGGCCGAGGCGCGGATCGCGATCGTGCGTTCCTGGCGCTCCGCTGTATTGCCCGTGAAACCAGGCGATCGATGCACGCGTGAGGAAAAAGCCGTCGGCGAAGAGGTCGAGGGACGGATACGGATGTGTGCGGTCGACGGCGGGATAGATGAGGACCTGACACGCCGGCGGAGCGCCTTCGGCAGCCGCCAGCTGCGCGACCGCAGCGGAGAGGTTCGCGCCGGCGCTGTCGCCGCCGATGCCGACGCGCGCGGGATCGGCGCCGAGCTCCGCGGCGTGCTGCTGCGCCCAACGCAAAGCGGCGCGGGCATCCTCGACGGGCGCGGGAAACTTGTTCTCCGGTGCGAGGCGATACTCGACGGCGAGCACGTGCACGCCGCCGTGACGACACAGCACGCGACACGGCGCGTCGTGCGTGTCGAGATCACCGAAGACGAAGCCGCCGCCGTGGAAGAACACGAGCAGCGGCGCGCCGTCGCCGCGTGCCGGCGCATAGTGGCGGGCCTTCAGCTTGCCGGCGGCGCCGTCGACCTCGAGGTCACGCACGCTCGCGACGCGCGTCGGCGCTCCGGCGATGAGGAGAGCCGCCGCCTTTTGCTGCCGGCGGAGGGCGTCCGGCGTGGTGAGCACCATCTGACCGCGCCTCTCGTTCGCGGCGAGCAGCAACTGCAGCTCCGGCGCGAGGGTGTGTCCGTCGATGACGATGGGCTTTTTGCCGGAGAGGGCGAGCTGCACGCTCTCGGGGAGCGAGCAAAGGCCCTTCATTGCCAGCGCGCCAAGTCGATCGGCGATGGTTCGCCGCGGGGTGGGATCGTGGCCTTCGTGCTTTTCAACCATGGGCCGCTTCCCGGCGCACGCCGTTCGTGGCGAGAGCGCCATTGTCCTTGATTTCCGCGCTGCGAGAGCTTCGAGGCATGCAGACATATTCCGACGGATCGAAGCGCTCGACACGTCTCTTGAAGGTGAACGTGAAGCCCGGCCAGAGCGTGGAGTTCCGGCCCTGCGCGTCGAGGTACCAGCTCTTGCAACCGCCCGACGTCCATACCGTGCCGAGCGTCTTCCGGTCGACGTAGTCGACGAATGCGTTCTGCGCCTCGAGCCGCGGCTCGACGCTGGAGAGCTTCTCGCCGTCGAGATGACGGAGCGCGTTCACGACGTGCTCGATCTGGCTCTCGATGATGGTGATGACGGACGTGTGCCCGAGGCCTGTGTTCGGGCCCTGCAAGAGGAACAGGTTCGGGTAGCCCGACACCGTGGTGCCGAGGTGCGCGGTCATGCGATCGCTCCACGTGTCGGCGAGCCGCCGACCGCCCTTGCCGACGATGCGCTCGGCGAACGGGTACTTCTGCACGCGAAAGCCGGTGCCGAAGATGATCGTGTCGACCTCGTGCACGGTGCCGTCCTTCGTGACGACGCCCTCGGGCCGGATCTCGGCGATCGAATCGGTGACGACGTCGACGTTCGCCCTGGTGACCGCGGGAAAGTAGTCGTCGGAGAGGAGGATGCGCTTGCAGCCCATCGTGTAGCTGGGGGTCAGCTTCGCGCGCAGCTTCGGGTCGCGGACGTGTCGCGCGAGGTGTTTCTCGGCGAGCTTCTGGCCGACCTTCGCGAGACGCGCGTCGAAGAACGGCAGCGCCATGAGCTCGCGGAGCGCGTAGATGCGCGCGCGGAGCAGCCATTGCGCCGTCTTCGAGCTGCGGAGCACGCTTCGCTCGCGGTCCGTGAGCGCGCGATCGTTGCGCGGTACGATCCACGGCGGCGTCCGCTGGAAGATGGTGAGGTGCCCGACCTCGGGCTGGATGGCGGGCACGAGCTGGATGGCCGAGGCGCCGGTCCCGATGACGGCGACGCGCTTGCCGGCGAGGACGTGCTCGTGGTCCCAGCGCGCGGAGTGGAACGTGGTGCCGGCGAACGTCTCGAGCCCGGGTAAGGAAGGGATGGCGGGCTCGCTCAGCCCGCCGACCGCGGCGACGAAGACGTCGGCGGTGTAGATGCCGTGCTTCGTCTCGAGGCGCCAGCGCTGCGCGTCCTCGTCCCAGGTCGCCGAATGGATCTCGTGATCGAAGCGGACGCGCGGGAGGATCCCGAAGCGCTCTGTGCACGCGCGGAGGTAGCCGTGGATCTCGGCCGCGGGTGAGAAGCTCCGCGACCACTGGGGGTTCCTCGCGAACGAGAAGGAGTAGAGATGGGATTCGACGTCGCACGCGCATCCCGGATAGGTGTTGTCGCGCCAGACGCCGCCGAGGTCGCTGGAGCGCTCGAGCACGAGGAAGTCGTCGATGCCCGACTGCGCGAGGCGGATGGCGGTGCCGAGACCGCCGAACCCGCTGCCGGCGATGGCGACACGGACATGCTTGGGGCTCTGTTCGACCACGGCTTTCTCCGGCGCTTGCGATTGGTACCCGAGCGTACCGGGCACTATGGTACTGTTCCGTACCAGGATGCAAGGCTCGGGCAGCACAAAAATCGACGCCGCCGCCGCCGAGCGCGCCCAAAGCCCCGACATCCATCGGCTTCGGTTGCTCGAGGGGTTCTCGGCTGCGGTCTCCGAGCGCGGCTATGCCTCCACGACCATCGCGCACATCGTGAA
>JAYTOQ010000156.1:0-13711 GCA_043747665.1 Polyangiaceae bacterium
CGTCGGTCTCAACGTCATGCTCACGTCGCTGCTCTATCGGCGCACGCCCGAAGAGCTGCGCATGCTCATGATCGATCCCAAGGTCGTCGAGCTCGCGCCGTACGACCGCATCCCGCACATGCTGTTGCCGGTCGTCACCGACATGAAGCAAGCCGCCACCGCGCTGAAGTGGGCGGTCGACGAGATGGAACGCCGCTACCAGCTCTTCGCCGACGCCGGCACGAAGAACATCGGCACCTACAACGGCTGGGTGAAGCGCGTTCTGTCCGGCGAGATCAAGAACCCGCTCGGCAAGGCCATCGTCGGCCGCGACCACAACAACCTCCAGGAAGTGCTCTCGGTGCGCTTCGACGATCCCGAGGGCGAGCAGCAGGTGCCCGAGGTGCTGCCGATGATCGTGATCGTCGTCGACGAGTTCGCCGACCTCATGATGCAGCAGGGCAAGGACGTCGAGGTGTGCGTGGCGCGGCTCGCGCAGAAGGCGCGCGCCGCCGGCATGCACGTCATCCTCGCGACGCAGCGTCCGTCGGTCGACGTCATCACCGGGATGATCAAGGCGAACTTCCCGACGCGCATCGCGTATCGCGTCGCGCAGAAGGTCGACTCGCGGACCATCCTGGACGAGCAGGGCGCGGAGCACCTGCTCGGTCGCGGCGACATGCTGATCAAGCTGAACGGAACGAACGAGACGCGGCGCGTGCAGTGCCCGTGGGTCAGCGAAGAAGAAGTGCAGGCGGTGACCGATTTCCTGCGCGCGCAGGGCGAGCCCGTCTACGACGAGAACATCCTCAAGCCGCGCGACGACGAATCGGCGGAGGACGACGACGACGCCGAGACCGACCCGATGTACGACGCGGCGGTGCAGATCGTGTCGGAGACGCGACGCTGCTCGACGTCGTGGCTCCAGCGGAAGCTGCAACTCGGCTACAACCGCGCGGCGCGGATCGTGGAGACCATGGAGAAGCGTGGCCTCGTGGGCCCGTCGAACGGCGCGAAGGACCGCGAAGTCCTGATCGACGCGATGTGAGCGGCGTGCGCGTCCAGTCGACTCGCCTCGCTCGGTTGATGTTCGCGACAAAGTGACTACAATGACCACATGGCCGCAGCGAACACGAGGGGGCGCAAGCTCGTGGGGGCCCGCGAGCTGAAGACGCGTCTCGGCAAGTACCTCAAGGCCGTGCAACTCGGGAGCACCATCACCATCACGGAGCGAGGGGTTCCGGTCGCGCGTCTATCGCCTCTTCCGGTGCACGAGGAGGGCATCGACGGCCTGCTCGACGCGCTCGAGAGCAGCGGACTGGTCTCCAGAGGAACGGGCGAAGCTCTTGCCCAAGGGAAGGCAGTCAAGCTGCGCGGAGAACCGATCGACCGAACGATATCGCGTGAGCGCGACGATCGTCTTTGATGCGTTTCTTCGACTCGAGCGCTCTCGCCAAACGGTACATCCGCGCCGAAGGCACGAGCGACGTGAATCGATGGCTGCGGGAATCGAGAACTGCCACGTGCCGTCTCACCGAAGCGGAGCTCAGCTCGGCGTTCGCGCGACGTGTTCGAGATGGGACGATGTCGGCTGCAGCAAGGGTATCCGCGCTTGACCGAGTACACGATGACCTACGCAAAATCCACGTGGTCGAGCTGGTCCCCGTCGTCGTCACTCGCGTCCACGATCTTCTCGCGAGGTACCAGCTCCGCGCCGCCGATTCCCTGCAGCTTGCGGCGGCGCTCTGTCTCGCTGACGGGCTAGGACGTGCCATCGAGTTCGTCGTCTACGACGAGCGACTCGCCCATGCCGCGCGCGCGGAGCAGCTTCGCGTCTTGCCAGGACCGATCTCGCGTCCGCGCCGGTGAGCGCGGTGCGCATCGCCCTCGAGAAGGTTTCCTGCGACGTCGTCGAACGGCGCGAAGGATCGCGAAGTCCTGATCGATTCGATGCAACAGCGTCCCGGCGCGCCATGCGGCCAGCTGGCTGGGGGCGTGCGTCGAGTGGGACGTCGGTCGCCGAGGGCACCCTGGGCTTCAGCGCAGCTGCGAGCTCGCGCGAGCGCGCGGCGCCGCGCCCGGTCGAGGGTCGTCGTACCGGCGCCGGTACGAAAGCAACGTGGCTATATTTGTGGGCGATTTCGCGCTGAAGTGGTTTCGGAGATCGGGCGGGCGGGGCGAGCCGTCGCGCGCGACCCCGACAAGCAGCAGAAGATGGAGTACGAGCTGTGGCGCAGGCCGCTCTCGCGCTTCGGCACGACCGTGGCTGCCATTCCGGCGCGCGTCCGTGCGCTCGGCAAGCAGACGTTCCACTTCGCGTTGAACGACTGCAAGCGTCGAAAGGCGCTCAGCGGAGGACGGCGGGAGCCCGCGTGCAGATCACCAGGCAAAGCGCTCGACGACGAAGTCGGGTCCGACGCCGGCGGCGGCGCAGAGCGAGTCGAGCGTGGCGGTCGTGAGCGCGGCCGCATGCCCGCCGGTGGCGGTCACGAGGACGGATACGATCCCGGCGGCGCGAGCGCCGCGAATGTCGGTGTCGAGAAGGTCGCCGACGGCGACGATGCGGTCGGTCGCCACGTCGGGGAGGAGCGCGCGCGCGGCGGCGTACATGGGCGCAAAGGGCTTGCCGTACATGAAGACGCGCCCGCCGAGCGAGGCGTAGGCGGCGGCGACGGCGCCTGGCCCGAGCGCGAGACCGGCGGCGGTGGGGATGACGCGATCGGGGTTGGTGCAGACGAGCGGTACATCGCGCGCTGCGAGCGGTGCGAGATCGTGGCGTGTGCGCGCGAGAGCGTCGTCGTCGCGAGGAGCGCCGCTGGCGATGACGAGATCGGCGAGCGCGAGGTCGTCGACGAAGGCGAGCCCCAGCCTCGGCTCGAAGAGCCACGGCACGAAGGAGGGATCGCCGAGGTGGACGCAGCGCGGGCGGGCGGGGAGGAGGGCGAAGAGCGAGGGATCGCACGAGGCGAGCGCGGCGCGCGTGACGTCGCCGGAGGAGATGATGGCGCTGTAGAGGTCGTGGGCGATGCCCATGGAGGCGAGCGTGTCGGCGACGGCGTCGCTGGCGCGTGAGGTGTTGGTGACGAAGACGACGCGACGCTGGGCGGCGGCGAGCTCGCAAAGCGCGTCGATGACGCCCTCGAAGGGGCGCGCGCCGTCGTGGATCACGCCGTAGAGATCGACGAGGAAGGCGTCGTAGCGCAGGCTGAGTGCGTGAAGGCCGGGAGTGGTGTGCACGAAAACGCCGGAGACAGAATAACGGACGAGCGCGCGAGCGCACGTACCCTACGCGCGGCCTACGGCGTGCGAAGCGAAGGGCTCGCGTGCCAGGCTCACGGTTCGAGCTCGACCCAGGCCTCGACACGTCGCAGGACTGGCAGCGTCGACGGCGCGTCATACCCCGCGAAAAGCGGCGCTCCGCGTGTCGACAGGCCCTCCTGCTTCACCCGCGCCATGAGCTCCGCCTGCATCGCGTGCGCGAGATCGCCTCGGTAGGTCCCGCGGTAGCTGAGCACGGCGAACCGCTCGCCCCCTGTCCGCCGGACGCGAACGCGGGCGTCCTTGGGTACGGGCAGCAGCTCCAGCGCGCGATCCTTCGGCATCGTGAACGTGACCACGTGGCCCGCCTCGTCCTCGTGCGACGTGACCGGGCTGGTCATGGCGATGCGCTCCCCCTTGGCCTTGCGGCCGGCGCTCCTCTTGCGCAGCTCGATCGGCGCCGCCATGGCGCTGCGCGCGCCGTCGTTGTCGCCGAAGATGTAGCCGGCCAGGCGACGGAAGCCTTCGTTCAGGGCGTCGTCGTGGTCGACGCCATGCACCGTCGTCTCCGCCACCACGCGCGATGGATAGTGCCGTATCTCGAAGCCCTCGAAAGCGCGCTCGACCTCGTAGTCGGGCGTCTCCGTGAAGAAGCGATCGAGCTGCCACTTCGCGAGCCCCAGCAGCGCGCCGCCCGTGAGCAGCCCGGCGACCACGGGATTTCTGCGCAGGAGGCGCGGGCCCCGTCCCGCGAGCCCTGCGAGCCCGAGCACGAGCGCCGGGGTGAGCACGACCGCGGGCCAGAAGGGAATCACGTCCCAGATCCGGCTCGGTGTGTCGTCCTTGTCGCCCGCGCGGAGCATGGAAGAGGGGCGATCGGCCGTGCGGTTCGAGGTCTCGGAGGTCGTGACGTTCATGGCCAGCACCCCAAGCATCGCGCGTGCCTGACCGCGGTCGACGAGGCAGCACGAACAGGCATCCTGAAGCGACGCTGGTCCACGACGCGTCGCTGACGCCGTCGAGCGCCTCCGCATCGCGGAGCGGCGTCAGTGAATCGCTGTCGCGCTCGCCGGCTTACCAGCAACGGCTGCGTCGCGGGACGACAGCGGGCGTCCGCTGTACGCGACGGAACGATGAACGGTGTGCCTGGCCACTCTCGTGGAGACAGAATCCGCGCCGTGTTCGAGCGCATTTCGCGGTGGATGAGCGCGCACGGTGCGCCGCTCCTCGTCGCGAACGTCGCGCCGGGCGCGACCTCCGAACGACTCGCACAGGCCGACTCCGATCTGGGAGTCGCATTGCCCGAGGATCTTCGCGCGATGTGGTCGCTCCACGACGGACAGAGAGAGCCGAGCAATGAGTTCGTCGAGTCCTACGACTTGCTCTCCGTGCAGTGGGCATTCTCCGAAAATGAGACCGTCTTCGCGAGCATCGAATTCGCGCGCGAATCGCCGGAGGACTGGCCGGCGACGGGCAGCACCGCCGCCGAGCTGGAGTCCGATTGCTGGCTGCCCTTCGCTGCGCGAGACTCGGACGCGCTCGTGGTTCACGGGATCACGGGTCGGGTGTTCGTCTGCGATCACGACGACTCGCCTCGTCTGATCGCGCCGTCGCTCGTGGAGTGGCTGGAAGCGTATGCGGCGCGCGTCGACGCCGGCGATTATGCCGTGGAAGAGGGCTTTGGCGACTACTACCTCCAGCTCCGCGACCGCGATGCCGAGCGACGCGAGCAGGAGCGCGCCACGCGTGCTGCGGAGCATGCTCGCGTGCGACGCGAGACTCCGCTCGTCGACCAGCTCTCCAAGGCGCTTGCCAGCTGGGACGCGGAGCGGTGCACCGAAGTGCTGAAGGACACCCTGGAGCGTGGCGACGAGGCGTCGCTGAATGTCGCGATCGCGCAGCTGTTCGCGTCGGGGCCCGAGCCCAGGTTCGTGGCCGCCACGCTCCGCCCGCTCTTGAAGTCCGTCACGCTCGATCCCGATCGATGGGTCGACGTGGCGATGGGCGGCGCTCTGCTCGGGAACAACGCCATTCGAGGTGGGGCACTCATGCATTGCGCTGGGTTGTCCGAAGCGCGGCTCGACCAGCTCGCAGAGTCGGCGACGGGCGCATCTGGGTCCGACCGGGCCGTGCTGGACGACCTGTTCCAGAGAGTCCGCGCGCTAGCCGACCCGACGTGAGCGAGCGCGGTCCCGCGAGCCCGTGACGGTCGCCACCTGACGGAGGGAACGCCAGAACGGCACGCGTCGAACCGTCGCGCGCCATCGCGTCAAACCCATCGAGGCGGGGAACAGCACGGCGAACGCGCTTGCTCTCCTCGCCAGAATGAAATCCCTCCCCACCTTCGCCGTCACGCGCGTCTCACCTCTCGTCGCGGCGCTCGTCGCCACGACGCTCTCTGCGGCGGCCCGCGCCGACGACGCTCCGACATCCACCCGTTCGCCTCACGAAGCGACGATGACCGAGCTCGGTGATCATCTCGAAGAGGTGCGCATGCGTGCGAAGGTCGAGGACGCAGAGGCGATCCTCGACCGCCGCCGAAACGAGCGCAGCGCGGCGCCGCGCTTCGGGTCGGGCCGTCTCGGGCGGGGCAGTCTCGTGCTCCCGGATCTGTTCGGCATCTCGTCAGTGCCGTTCGTCGGCGGGTCGCGCGTGTCGGGCGTGGGCGGCATCCTCTTCACGGGTCCGATCTCGTTCGCTACCACGACGAGCGAGGGCGGCTCGCGCGCAAGCAGCATCGGGATCGCGCCCTCGCTGGATCTCTTCGTCACGGATCACGTCACGGTCGGCGGCCGGGTCGTGGCGTTCCGGAACACGAGCACGTACGTCGTCCCTTCGGCGGGAGGCGCGGCGTCGGCCAGCTTCAGCGCGGCGGGCTACTCGATCGGGATCTCACCGCGCGTCGGCTACGTGGTCCCGCTCACCGACGACATCGCGCTGTGGCCGCAGCTGGGGCTCGGCGTGACCCAGTCGCGCTTCGAGACCGAGGGGTTGGGGCGCACCCTGTCGCGTGGAATCGGCGCCGAGCTCGAAGTGAGTCTCCTCGTGCCGCTCGGGAGGCACGTCGTCGTGCGCCTCGCGCCGACGCTCGCGTACAACCACGCGTCGAACGAGGGCGCGGCCTTGTCCGGAGTGTCGGGCGACGGCGAGACGATCGCCGCCGGGGTACGCGCGCAGATGGGCCTGTCGTTCTGAGCGGCAGGACTTCGAAAGACTCCCCAGCGGTCAGCGCGGCGCGCGCTTCTTGGACTTCTTGCGGCGCGTCGGGCGGCCCTTGGTCGAGCCCTTGGTCGACCCCGTTCGGCGCGCGCGCCACGGGCGCTTCGCCTTCGACGGCTCGGAGTGGACCACCATCTCGAGGCCGTCGAGCGGCACGCTCTCGCGCGCGAGGTGAACGCGCTGGAAGGCGATGGTCGTGCCGTCCTTCACGAACTCGTCGTGCGCGAGGGTCACGTGTCTCGCCCGCACAAGCGAGGCGAGGACGCTCTCGAGCGCGCGGCGGTCGAAGCCGCTTTCGCCGAAGAGATCGCGATGGAGCTGCCCGATTGCGCGACCATCGCGGACGCGGAGGGCCTCGAGGATCCGTATCGCGGCCGCGATCTCCGGGGCGGTGGCCGGGCGAAAGGACGTCGCCTCGGAGGTGCCGGGCGCGCAGACGTCGCACAGTCCGCACGGCGTGCCGGAGTCTTGCTGATCGCCGAAATGTCCGACCAGCTGGAGCATCCGGCACGACGCCGTCTCGGCGTAGCGGCGCATCTTGCTCAGCTGCTCGCGCTTGTGCGCGCGCTGCCGTTCGTAGCCGCTCCGCCAGTCGGCGGCGCCCCGCGTGACGAGCTGGTCCGCGCCGAGCACCGCGCCGCCGTGCAGCCAGAGCTTCTCGAGCGCCTTGTCGAACAGGTCGGCGCCCACGCGCGAACGCGCCGCCAGCTCGGTCGCCGCGATTCCCTCGGCGCGTATCGCCTTGTGGACCTTCGCGAGCACCTCCGGCGCCGGGTAGTCGCGCTCGAAGAAGAACTCGTGCGTCTTGGTGTCGACGAACGAGTGGAGGAGCACCGCGCGGGACGGTGCGCCGTCGCGGCCGGCGCGACCGATCTCCTGGTAGTAGCCCTCGAGCGACGCGGGGAGCGCGGTGTGGAGCACCGTGCGAACGTTCGCCTTGTCGATGCCCATCCCGAACGCGGTCGTCGCGACGATGACGTCGAGCGCGCTCTCGAGGAATCGCGATTGCACGTCGTCGCGGACGTTGGTGGCGAGGCCCGCGTGATACGCGGCGGCGCGTACGCGCTGCTTTGCGAGCGCCTTGGCCAGCGCGTCCGCTTCTTTTCGCGTCGGCGCGTAGACGATCGCCGGGCGCGCGTTGGGATCGGAGAGGAGGCGACGCACGACCTCGGCGCGCTCGCCCGGGTTCTTCGTCGCGACCTCGACGCCGATGTTGGTCCGGCGGAAGCCGTGAATGAAGCGCGCCGGTGAGGTGAGGCGGAGCTCCTTCACGATGTCGTCTTGCACCGCGGGAGTCGCGGTGGCGGTGAGCGCGATGATCGGCGCCGGGCGGAGCTCGGGGAGACGCTCGCCCAGCATACGGTACTCGGGCCGGAAGTCGTGGCCCCACTGCGAGATGCAGTGCGCCTCGTCGACGGCGATGAGCGTCGGCTTCCGGCGCGCCAGCATCGAAGGGAACCCCGGGACCTTGAGGCGCTCCGGAGCGATGAAGAGAAAATCGAGCTCTCCGTCCAGGTAGGCCCGGCAGGCGCGGCGGGAGTCTGCGCGATCGCGCCCCGAGTGGATGCGCTCGGCGGCGAAGCCGCGCTTCTGGAGGGCCGCGACCTGGTCCTCCATGAGCGCAATGAGAGGGCTCACCACGAGGGTCGTGCCGCCGCGCGCGATGCCGGGGAGCTGGTAGCAGAGGGACTTGCCGGCGCCGGTGGGCATGACCAGCAGCACGTCGGCGCCGGCCGCGGCTGCGCGGCAGACGTCCTCTTGATAAGGGCGGAAGTCGCGGAAGCCGAACGAGGCGTGAAGGAGGACTGCGAGATCGGAGGAGCGCGGCGTGCGGCGCGGAGCCGGCGTGTCGATGGAGGCGCTTGCGCTCCGAGGACCGTTCCCGATCACGTCGCGGACGTAGCGCTCGATGTCGCTCATGAAGGAGGCGAGGTCGACCTCGCCGCGCTCGATGCGGGCGAGCTTGGCCTCCCACTCGCCGGTCATCGCCGGGCTCTTCACGTGCTCGTGCACCATCGCGATGAGCGCGACGCCCTTCTCCGTCGCCTCGAGGAGCTTGCCGTCGCGGACCGCGTACGCGCGGCGGAGGAGCGTCTCGAGGATTGCGGCGCGCGTCGCCGGGGTGCCGAGGCCGCGCTCGCGCATGGCCTTCGAGAGCTCCTTCTCGTCGAGGGTGCGCCCCGCCGTCTCCATCGCCGTGAGGAGCGTGCCGTCGGTGAAACGCGGCGGCGCCTTGGTCTTGCGGGGGAGAGCCTTCGCGTCGACCACGCGGCGAGGCATGCCGGGGGCGAGCCCGCCCGGGAGCGTGACCTCGGACGTCGCGCGCGACAGCTCCAGCGCCTTCCAGCCCACGCACTCGACGCTCGTACCCGAGCTGGTGAAGCGATCGTCGTGTTCGTTCCACGTGATCGCCGTGAGCACGGTGGTCACGCCGTAGACGTGCTCGGGATGCCACGCCTGGAGGAGGCGTCGGCAGACGAGATCGTAGATGGCGCGCTCGTCGGCCGGGAGATCGGCGGGCGGCCTCGCCTCGGTCGGCAGGATGGCGTGGTGATCGCTGACGCGCGCGTCGTCGACGAAGCGCGGCCCGAGCGATCTCGTGCCCGTGCCTTCGGCGACGAGCCCGCGATACGCAGGCGCAATGGCGGCGGTGATCGCCGGAAGGGTGCTCTCGATCGCGCGGGAGACGTGACGGCTGTCGGTCCGCGGGTAGCTGATCAGCTTTCGCCGCTCGTACAGCTTCTGGGCGATCTCGAGGGTACGCTGCGCGGTGTACCCGAACAGCCGGTTCGCATGGCGCTGCAGCTCGGTGAGATCGTAGAGCTCCGGTGGCGGCACGCGCCGCACCTGGCGATCGACCGACTCGACACGCGCGAGCCCACGCGTTGCGCGCTGCACGATCGCCTGGGCCTCCTTGCCGTCGGGCGGGAGGCGCGTTGCGTCCTTGCGCGGCCCGGGTCGGAGCCACGTCCCTTGATAGGGCGGGAGTGTCGAGCCGTCCGCCGGCGCGCCGAACGTCGCCACCACCTCGAGGTAGTCCTCCGGGACGAACGCGCGGATCTCGAGCTCGCGCGCCACGAGCATTGCGAGCGTGGGCGTCTGCACGCGACCGACCGAGAGATTGTCGTCATGGACGATGCTGTACATGCGCGACAGGTTCATCCCGACGAGCCAGTCAGCGCGGCTCCGCGCACGCGCCGCATCGGCGAGCCGATCGAAGGCCTTGGCGTCCTGTAGCTTCCGGAAACCGTCGGCGATCGCCGCGGGGGTCAGCGACGAGATCCAGAGCCTGCGAACCGGCTTGTTCGCGCGCGCCGCCTCGTAGATGTACCGGAAGATGAGCTCGCCCTCGCGTCCCGCGTCGGTCGCGCACACCACGCCGCGGATCTCCTTCGCGACCAGGAGCTTGCGCACCACCTCGAACTGCGCGCGCGAGCTCTCGGTGACGACCAGCGGCCAGCTCGGCGGCAGGAGCGGCAGCGCCTCGAGCGACCAGCGCTTCCAGGCCGGGTTCATCTCGCCGGGCTCCGCGAGCGCCACCAGGTGACCGATCGCCCACGTGACGACGTATCCCTCGCCCCGAAGGAACCCGTCGCCGCGCGTGCGAGCGCCGAGCACCTGCGCGATGTCGCGCGCGACGCTCGGCTTCTCGGCGACGACGAGGACGGTCATGCTCCGTGTCACGCTACCCCGATCCACCGGCCCAGATCTCGGGACGAAGTCGTCGGGGTCGTTCGAGAGTCGAGCTGCACGCGCCTCGTGGGAAGTCTCGAACACGCGCGAGCCTCCCGCCGGCGAGCACGGACAGGACGACGACGACGACCTCTACTGGCTTCGCGTCGCGCCGGCGGAGCGCGCGCGGCTCACTTGGGATCTCAGTCGACGGAGGATCTCGACGTCTGGGTGGATGAATCAGGAACGCACGAAATGACGGTCATGGACCGACCAGGGCGCCGATAGCGCGGCCGATGCCGCGGTGGAGCGCGGCTACAACCTCCGTAACAGCGGTGACATACCCGGGGGCGTTCGACGTGTTTCGCGGAATCATCGCTGCGACGGCCGCGCATGAAAGAGGCGTACGTCGGCTGGTAGACAAGTGCGTGCGCCGGCGGCGACTACGCGGAAAACGCCCGGGCCTTCCGGGCCCGTCTCGAGGCGTTTCCCGTCGAGACCGACGAAGAGCTCGGGTGGTGGTTCGAGCGCCTCATGATGTTCGAGGAGCCGCTTCCGCCGGGGCCACGCCAGCGCGTGTTCGGCCGATTGGGCGATGTACCTTCGTGGCGTCCTTCGGCGAGGTGCCACTTCCACCATCGCAGCTGTCCCTCAGTCCGACGCTCGCCGCGAGCTCGACACCGGCCCGTCCGCTGCCTTCGATCCCTCGACGAGCCGCGCCCAATCCGACGCGGTCCGCCCCTTGGCCGCGAACGCTTGTCAAAGCGCTGCGCAGCGCCGCATCCTGCCCTTCATGCGCCACCCGATGCTGTGCCTGCTCGCCGTGGCGGCGTGTGGAGGTCAGGCGCCTGCGCCTGCCTCATCAGCCGTGCCCACCGCACCGCTCGTGATCGGTAAGAGGACCGCGCCCCGGGCGTGCGTGCCGGCGGCGCGCGTCTATGTCACCCTCACGCCGCTCACCAACAAGACGGGACGACCAACCGCCGAGCTGGACGCGATCGTCCGAAGCGCGATCGTGCGCAAGCTCGAGGCGGCACCGGAAGTCGTCTTGTCGAAGGAGAGTCACGTCGCGGGTCGCTGCGAGCTCGTGCTCGGCCCAGGTGTGCGAGCGTTCGAATATGGCGGCGGTAATCTTCGCGTCTCGTTCGACCTCAGCGTGCGACGTCCTGATGGGACACTCATCGGGGGCGCGCCGAAGAGTCTGTCGAAAGAGGGCGTCGGAAACGCGGACCACGCGAGCGAGGATCAAGTCCTCACGCGTGCCGCGGAGCTCGGCTACGAAGCCGCATCGACCAATCGCGTCGCAGAGGTCGCCGGCGTCAGCATCGGGTCGCTCTACCAGTACTTCCCGAGCAAGGCGGCGCTCCTCTCGGAGCTCATCGAGCGACACATGAAGAGCATGCTGGCGGTGCTCGCCACGACGGCGCGAGAGGGCGAGACCTCGAGCATCGAAGAGGCAACGCGCACCATCATCCGCGCGGTGTTCGCGGCGCACCGCGTGAATCCCAAGCTTCATCGCGTGCTCGTCGAGCAGATGGCGCGCCTCGGGACCCTCGAGGCCGTCGAATCCTTCGAGGCCCAGGCGCAGGCGCTGGTCGAGGCCTTTCTCACGGCTCATCGCGCGGAGCTCCGCCCGAAGAACGTGAAAGCGGCGGCGCGCGTCGCCGTCCTCGCGGTCCGCGGCGTGACGCTATGGACCGTGCTCCGCAACGCCGAGCAGCTCGCCGACGATGAGTTCATCGACGAGATCACGGACATGGTGACGCGCTATCTCGTGAAGCGCGCCGGCGGATGACCGCTCACGAGAGGTAGCCGGCGGTCAGAGGCCGAGCTCGGCGCGCTCGTCGGACGTGGGCGCGGCGGGGTCGGGCGGATCTTTCTCCAGCAGCGGATGGGTGTCTTCCGCTTCGGCGCGACTGCTCCGCTTCTTGTTCTTCTGGAGCATGAGCGCAGCCTCGAGCTCCTTGAGCGGTGCGAGGGCTGCTTGCGCGAGCAGCCGCGCCTGGCGGAGCGGGACTTCGAGGCCTTGCGCCGCCGCGAGGAGCTCGTCGCGCAGAGCCCCGGCCTCCGTCTCCTGCAGAGCGTCGGTGAGGAAGCCCCCTCGCCAGGTCGCGAACGCCGCGTCGAAGCCGGCCACCGCTACGGCCGCGGGGGCGTAGGTCTCGTCCTTCAGCATCCGGCGCACGTACGTGGACCCGAGGCGCTTCTCGAAGTCTCCGTAGAAACGTTCGAGCTCCTCGCGGTCGCACCTTCGCAGCTGGGGAGTCTTCAGCTTGAAGTAGAGCGCTTCGAGCAACGGACTCCGTGCCGAGCCCACGAAGGTGATCGCCGCGTGGAGATGCTCGAGCGCGTCGACCACCAGCCCCTGGAGGATGCGGAGTCGCTCCGGCCTCACGGACTCGAGCTCGGGCAAACGGATGACGCGCACGAGGAGATCGTCCGTTTCGCGCCGTGCGGGCGCCGCGCGTTCGCACGCAGCGGCGAGCCACGACTTTTCCGCGGCGAGCCCAGGCAGCTTCGCCAGCTCCGCGGCTGCGGCGTCGAGCCGGGGCGGGAAGAGCGCGGCCTGAGTGAGGAGCTCGAACGCGTCGAGGGTCGGCGTGGTCATCGAGAGCCCGACATAGCACGCGCATTTTCGCCTGGGAGCATTCGGTGGCGAGGATGGTGAATCGTGAGAGACGCGGCATGGCCTTGTAGACCGCGGCGCCCAGCGTGACGTTCATCCACACGAGCCACTGGAAGGCTTGCGCGCGCTCGATGCCCGGCGCGGGGAAGAGCTTCTTCTCGACGCCGGACGTCTCGCCGAGGTGACAGAGGATCGCGACCGAACCGATCTGCTGGCCGGGTTCGAGCGCTTCCGTGCGCGCATCGCCGAGCGCGGCGAGCTCGCGAAGCTCACCGATGCCGTGCAAAAGGCCGAGACGGATCCATTCGACACGCATCCAGCGCTCGCCGAGCGTGTCGCAGCGCTCCGTGCGGCACCGGACGGTCGCCCAGGCGTGCTCGATGCGAGCGCGCGGACGATGCTCGATGGCTCGTTCGAGCTCGATGCCTGGCTCGTCGATGCGACGCTCACGTCGTTCGAGCGCTCGCAGACGCGCGTCGAGAAGATGCCGTGGAAGGAGATCACGAACGGTGTCGTGCCGCGGCGCGTCGCGCACCGAGCACGAGAAGTCGCCGGGCTGCTGCATCCGCGGATGCCCCACGCAACGACGGTCTCGGCGATGTTCGCCGCTGTGGTGGCGGGCTTCGAGTCGGGGCGAACAGCGGAGATCGTGGTCGTCGCCGAGCCGAACGTCGCGCAGGTGCCGGTCTACCAGCAGCACGAGGTGATCGCCGAGCTCGCGGGTCGACTGCTGCTCGTCCTCTTCGAGGGCGCGCTGGTCGAGGGCGGCGCCGAGATCGAAGAGTCGCTCGGCGAGCCTTGCTTGGTCTTTCGTTTCGCGGGCGACACGGTGCGCCCGGGGTCGATCGCGATCGGCGCCATGAGGGACGACGCGGGCCGCCATGAGCTCGCGCGGTGGACCGCGCGGCTTGCGACGCCGCCGGACGGGATGCCGCTGGCGGTGCATCCTTCGCAGAC
>JAYTOQ010000157.1:0-5463 GCA_043747665.1 Polyangiaceae bacterium
CCCGCTGCGAGCGCGTACGCGCACGGCGACATGAAGAAGACGCTCATGGGGATCCCGGGCCCGGCCCAGCCTCCGAGCGGAAGCAGCCTGCCCGCGATGCCGCCGTCGACGCCACCGACGTCCGCGTCGGCGATGCCGTCCTCACCCTCGGCAGGCCCGCCGTCGGGGCGCGTGTCGCAGCCGCCGCCGCTCCCGTCGTCGCCTCCGCAATCGGGCTCGACGCGCGCCGCGCAGCCGTCGAAGCCGCCGCCGCCTCCCGGCCGTGGCTCGCTGCCGAACCTGCAGGCTGTACAACCGCCGACGAGCAGCTCGCCCAGTCAGACCAACGTGCCCGCCGTCGGTTCGCCGTCGCAAGCGCCGGCGACGAAGGTCCAGAGCCAAGTGCCTCCGCCTCCCGCGAGCACGCGGCCCGGCCTGGCCGCGCTCTCGAGCGGCCCGTCGACCGGCTCGATGCCGGCGACTGCCGCCGCCATCCCCGATGCCAAGCCGACGTCGCCCAACGGCGCGAAGCTGAACATGGACTGGGACGACGACGACGAGGCCACGCACGTCTTCGACAAGGACAAGGAGAAGGACAGCGAGCCGGGCGCCGTCGCCGCCGGTCCCGAGTCGCGTCGGCCGGAGCACGCGAGCATGGACGACATCCTGTCGAGCCCGCGCCCGTCCTCGCAGATTCCTCCACAAGGTCCTGCGGCCGGTACGCCGCCGCCTCCGACCTCGACGCTCTCCGGTCAGTTCGGTGCGCTCGGTCAAGCGCGCGAGAGCGTGAACGGCTCCGCGTCGAGCCCGCCCTCGTCGCAGTTCCGATCGGGGCCGCCGCCGTCGCAATCGCTGCGCTCGGCCCCGCCGCCGCCGCCAGGAAGCGGCGCGCCGCCGTCGCTTCGTCCGTACAACCCGAGCACGTCGACGGCGCCGATGCCGCCGCCGCCGCCGCCGGGTCAGACGACCACCGCGCCGATGCACATGCCCGTGCGCCACACGTCGGAACCCCCGCGCCCCCCTGCGAGCGGTCACCTGCAGGCGCAAGGACAAATGCAGGGCTCGGTACCGCCGCAGCAGCCGTCGCAGCCCCCGCAGCAACACTCGCAGCCGCCGCAGCACCAGCATTCGCAGCCGCCGCAGCAGTACTCGCAGCCGCCGATGCCTCACATGCCGCCAGTCAACCGCGCGATGGAAGCCACGGCGGTCGTTCCGCGCGCGCAGTCCTCGAACGCGGGTCTGTGGGTCGCGCTCCTCCTCGGCGTCGTCGCCGCGGTCGGCATCGCCGTCTTCTTCCTCATGCCTCGGACCGGCACGCTGGTCGTCAACGTCGCCGACGCGAAGGGCGCAGCGGTCAGCAAGCTCGAGGTCCTCGTCGACGGCAAGCAGGCCTGCGACTCGGCCCCGTGCATCGTTCACGACATCTCCTCGGGCGTCCACGAGGTGAAGGTCAGCGCGACAGGCTTCGACGCCCCGGCAGCGCGCGCGATCACCATCGAGTCGCGGAAGAACACCGAGTCGAACTTCGCGCTCAGCGCGTCCTCCGGCAGCGGCTCGCACAGCGCTGGCGGCACCGGTCTCAAGGTGTCGGGCAACCCGCTGCAGAGCGGCGTTCGCCTCGTCGTCGACGGCAAGGAGCTCGGCCCGCTCCCGCAGGAGATGCACGACCTCCAGCCCGGCACGCACACCGTCAAGGTGGTGGGCAGCGATCGCTACCAGCCGTTCGAGAAGACCATCGACGTCAAGCAGGACGAGATGAGCGACCTCGGCACCATCGCGCTGAAGGTGCTCAAGGGCAAGGCCACCATCCAGCTCGGCACGCCGGGCGCGAAGGTCTACCTGGTCTCCGGAACGAACCGCAAAGAGGTCCCGCAGTTCCCGATCGCGATCGACTTCGATCCGAACGAGAAGTGGAACCTCGAGGCGAAGATGCCCGGCATGGAGGACTATGCCCAGCCGATCAGCTTCGACGACGGCCAGGCCGAGAAGACCATCGTCGTCACGCTCGCGCCGAAGGGCACGACCGCCGCGGCCGCAACGATGCCGCCGCCGGTCGTGCGCGCGCCCACCACGTTCACCGCGCCGCAGCCTGCGGTCGTCGCCGCGCCCAAGGAGCCGGTCGCCGCGAAGGAGCCGGCCGCGCCCAAGGAGCCGGTCGCCGCGAAGGAGCCGGCCACGCCGAAGACTGCCCCTGCCGCCGCCGCCGGAGAGTGCTTCCTCAACATCAACTCGCGCCCTGCCTCGACGGTGCTCCTCGACGGCAAGCCGCTCGGCCCGACGCCGCGCGTGAAGGTCTCGGTCACGCCCGGCACGCACACCGTGCTGTTCGTGAACGCCGAGGAGTCGCTGAAGAAGTCGGTCTCCGTCACCATCGCTGCCGGTGAGACGAAGGCCGTGTCGGCCAAGCTGCGCGACTGACTCGACCGACGTATCCTCCTAGCCGATGAGCGACCGAGCGAGCATCCTGGTCGTCGATGACGAGCCGGGACTGCGCGAGATGCTGTCGATCCTCTTTCGGCGGGAGCGCTACGACGTCGCGGTATCGCCGGGGTTCGTGACGGCACGCGAGGCCATCCGCAACGCGCCGCACGCGTTCGGCGTGGTGCTGACCGATCTCATGATGCCGGACGGCTCCGGTCTCGACATTCTCTCGCTCGCCAAGCAGCGCAGCAGCGAAACCGAGGTCATCGTGATGACCGCGCACTCGAGCGTCGAGACGGCCATCGAGGCGATGAAGCGTGGAGCGTACGACTTCGTCACGAAGCCGTTCGCCACGTCCGAGCTGCGCGCGCTCGTATCGAAGGCCTTCGAGAAGAGCGCGCTCGTCGCAGAGAACGTGCGTCTCCGCGCGCAGGTCGAGCGCAACAACCCCAAAGACCTCCTCGGCCACTCTCAGCCGATGCGCCAGATCCTCGATCTCATCACGCGCGTCGCCGCCAATCGCAGCACCGTGCTCATCACCGGCGAGAGCGGCACCGGCAAGGAGCGCATCGCGCGCGCCGTGCACGACGTCTCCGATCGCAAGGACAAGCCGTTCCTCGTCGTGAACTGCGGCGCCATCCCGGAGGCGCTCGTGGAGAGCGAGCTCTTCGGCCACGAGAAGGGCGCGTTCACCGGCGCCTCGTCGCGCAGGCTCGGCATCTTTCGCGAGGCCGACGGCGGCACCGTGCTGCTCGACGAGGTCGGCGAGCTGCCGCTCGGCGTTCAGGTGAAGCTCCTGCGCGTCCTCCAGGAGAAGAAGGTCCGCGGGATCGGCGAGTCGAACGAGAGCACCATCGACGTGCGCGTGCTCGCGGCGACGAATCGCGTGGTAGAGCAGGACGTGAAGGCTGGCAAGTTCCGGCAAGACCTCTATTACCGGCTCAACGTCATTCGCATCGAGGTGCCGCCGCTGCGCGTCCGCCGCGAGGACGTCGGCGAGCTCGCGAAGCATTTCCTGGAGCGCTGCTCGCGCGAGCAGAACAAGGAGATCCGTGGCTTTTCGGCCGATGCGCTCCGTGCCCTCGACGCCTACGATTTCCCCGGAAACGTTCGCGAGCTCGAGAACATCGTGGAGCGCGCCGTGGCGCTCGCGAGCGGTCAGCAGATCGGCCTCGGCGACCTTCCGCACGAGGTCAGCGGCGCCACGGGTCAACCCAGCCCCGCCCTCGTGACCCTCCCCGAGGCCGGCTGCGAGCTCGATGGCGTCCTCGGCGAGATCGAGCGTCGTCTCATCCTCCAGGCCCTCGAGCGCTCCGGCGGCGTGCGGACGGTCGCGGCGAAGTCGCTCGGCCTCACACTCCGTAGCCTCCGCTATCGACTGCAGAAACACGCGATGCAGGACGACGACGACGAGCCCGTGAGCCTCGAGTCGTGGAAGCCCGAGGACTGATCTCGCGCACGTCGTCCGACACCGGGGACGACCGAATTTCGTCCCTCGGCGACGACCGCGAGGACCAAAATTGTCATCGCGAGCGCGCGGCGGCGGTGTGCCGCCGTCTCCCACAACCCCCATTTCTTTCGTTTTTCGCGGTTCAAGTTAAGATGACGGCTTCCCCTGCCGTTGGAGGTTGCGATGGCACGTCGACTGCTAGAAGTGTCGGTGCGGATGTCGAACGTCGCCTCACTCAGCCGCGGTCATGCAGCGCGCGCAGCACGCGCATCACGTCGTGCGTTCACGCTCATCGAGCTGATGATCGTCGTCGCGATCGTCGGCATCCTCGCGGTCATCGCGGTGGTCGGCTATCGCAAGCTCGTACTCGTCGCCAAGGTCACCGAGGCGAAGAACGTGATCAGCGGCGCGCGTATCGCGCAAGAGGGCTACCGGACCGAGCGCGGCATCTACGCCAACATCGGCATTGGGCTCTGTCCGCTCTCGACCTCGGGCACGGGCCAGTTCAAGACCGGCTGGGATCCGACCTGTGGCGGCGGCCCGACCTGGGCGGCGCTGCCCATTCATGTCGATGGCCCCGTCCAGTTTGGCTACTCCACGATCTCCGAGACGACGCTGCCCACCTCGATCGGCCAACCGATCAAATTCGTCACCGTGCCGGCCGCCGTCGGAACTGACCCCTGGTACTACGTCACGGCCTCTGCAGACCTCGACGGCGACGGCGTCCTGTTCACGGAGCTCGTCGGCACGTCCTGGGGGAACACCATCTTCGTTTTTCAGGAGGGCGAATAGTCGCTTTTCCGGGAGAGCGAATAGTCGCTCTCCTCCTGAGTCTTTCTCCCATTGCGCGCGCCGCGGCCTGCACGCAAACCGGGATCAGCATGGCCGACGTCAATGGAGCTAGAACACATGGCAATTCGTAAGAGGTTGAAGGAAGGCTTTACGCTCATCGAGCTGATGATCGTCGTCGCGATCGTCGGTGTCCTCGCCGTCCTCGCCGTCTACGGCGTCCGAAAGTACATCGCCAACGCCAAGACGGCGGAGGCGAAGAACTCGGTCGGTCAGATGTCGAAGGACGCGCTCACGAAGTACGAGGGTGAAGCGATGGCCGGCGCGGTTCTCCCTGCAGGCGGCACGACGGGCGTGCTCCGCGACGTCTGCATCAGCGCGAAGGCGATGGTTCCGGTTGCGGTTCCGAAGGCCCAGAAGTACCAGTCGCAGTCCAGCGACTGGAACGCGGACGGTACGACCAGCCCGGCGTCGGGCTTCTCCTGCCTCCACTTCGAAATGGGTGGGCCGCAGTACTACGCCTACAGCTACGAGGGCACGACCCAGAAGAGCTTCTCGGCCGAGGCCTACGGAGACCTGAACGGCGACGGCGTCACCTCCTTCTTCCACCAGGACGGATCGATCGTCGGCGGTCGCCTCAACGTCGCGCCCTCGATCACCGAGCTCGGCGCCGAAGAGTGACGTAGCGCGGGCCGCCACGCGAGGGCCTGCACAGTCGCCCCGGCACCAACGTGCCGGGGCGTTCTTCATTTAACGCTCGCAGACGACGCGTGCCGGGATCGCGTGGTCGGCGTGGAGAGCGATCCGTCCCACGGCATCGCTCC
>JAYTOQ010000158.1:0-6302 GCA_043747665.1 Polyangiaceae bacterium
GCCGCGCGCGGCGGATCGGCGGGCGTGTCGTGCAGCACGACCAACTTCATCCTCGAGCCCGGCGCCGATTCGAATGCCGATATCGTGAAGGGCACGAAGACGGGCCTCTACGTCACCGAGATGATGGGCTTCGGCTTCAACGCCGTCACCGGCGACTTCTCGCGCGGCGCGGCCGGCTTCTGGATCGAGAACGGCGAGCTCGCCTATCCCGTGAGCGAGGTCACGATCTCGCTCAACGTCGACGAGCTGTGGAAGCGCATCGACGCGGTGGGCTCGGACCTCGACCTCCGGACGGCAACGGCGTCGCCGACCATCCGCGTCTCGAAGATGACGGTCGCGGGCTCCGTCGCCGCGGGCTGAGCGAGCGATGAAGCTGCGTGGTCTGGTGATGGGAGCGGTCGTGCTCCTCTCATCGGCCTGTGTGCTGCTGAAGGCGATCGAGGAGTCCTCGATCGCGAGAGAGGCCGCCTGCGAGACGCTGACCGCGATCTCTGCCGGACCTGTTTGGGTGAGCTCGCTGCGTGCGATGCGGATCGAGCCCGGGACGCTCTGCTTCTTGCCGGCCGGCGGCGGCCCCGCGCGATGAGGTCGCCGCTCTTCGCCCGCGCGAGCGCTTCTGCGAGTGTCTCCACGACCTTGCCCGACGAGACGGCCCCCGGCGTGACGACGAACGCGGCGTCGGCAGGGGGAAACGCGCGGTCGCAGCCGTCGTCGATCGGGACGCAGGTCGTCGCGCCGAGCTGCGCGCGAGAGCCGCGTGCGCATGCCGTGGCGGGGCGAGCGGCGTGCATGCGCCAGCCGTCGCTATCCTTCTGGAACGAGGCGCCCAGCTGCGTCGGACCAATCGTCACGCATGCCCCGCGCTCGAGCGACGGCAGGAGGCCCGCCTTGGGTCGCCGCCGAGTCACCGCACGAGGACGCACGTGGTGCGGTCACCGGACGTGCTCGTGTCGGTGCACCACAGCACCTCGAAGGGCCGCTGCGCGTCGCCGGTGAGCACGAAGCCCGTGTGCAGCGACCCGCCGCGAAGATCGAGCGCTCCCGGCTGACTCACCCACGAATCGCTCGCGGCATCGGTGGTGGCCGGCCCCTTCATGGCCGCGGCGCCGACGGCGAGCTGCGCGGGGGAAGGTACGGGCGCGATCGTCGCGTAGCCGAGCGAATCGACCGGCACGGCAGCGGACGGCGCGCCAGCCTTCCTCGGCTCGAGCTGCTCGGCGATGGTGACCGTCTGGGCGGACGATGCACGAACCGCGAGCGCGCCCGCAGCCTGCCGTCCGCCGGGGATGCCGAGCGCGGCGTGGATCATTCGCACGCGTGCCACCGCGGCGGTCGTCGCGCGGTCGTCGGTGAATGCGACGAGCGCGAGCGGAGCGTCACCGGCGTCGGCGCGAAGGATGCCGACGATGGCGACAGTCGACAGCTTGCCGGGATCGAGCGTGACGTCGGCGGTGAAGAGCGGCGACGCGCACGACGTCGCGCCGGGCGCGATGAGCGCGATGGTGAGCGGACCGGAGGCCTCCAGCGTCAGGTAGCGCGAAACGCTGCGGTAGCCGACCGACGGTGAGCCGCCATCAAGATCGCCAGCGCCGGAGTCGGTCACGGCGGCATCGGCGACGCTGCCGTCCGAGGCGTCGCTACCTGACGCGTCGCCGCCCGCGGCGCCGCCGCTGTCGTCCGTGGCCCCCGCGTCGGGCGTGCTTGCGCCGAGCCCGCCGCCGAGCACCGGTCCTTCGTACGACGACGTCTTTGCCATGCGGTAGCAGAAGTCGACCGGCCCGAGATCGGGCGCGACGTGCGCAAGGCGCATGGTGGTGGCGGGAGACTGTGCGTCGCTCGGTCCGACCGCCGCGTCGGGGAGCGTGCCGGTCCCACTGTCTCCGTCGCTGACCTTGTCGAAGTCGGAACCGCCGCTGCTGCTGCACGCGAGCGCATAAGCCGCGCCGGGGGCGAGCGAGAGGACGAGGATGGCGAAGCGGAAGCGCGACGAAGAAGCCAAGTGTCCGTCATGGTAGCGCGCGAGACCGCGCAGACGCGAGCGCCTGGGCTTGCATCGAGCGCGAGGCTCGGCGAATGTCGCCAGCGTGACTCCGGACGAGATCAAGGCGCTGCGCAAGGACCTGGTCTGCACGGCGAAGGAGCTGGCGCAGGCGCTCGGCATCGAGCAATCGACGGTGCTGGCGTGGGAGAAGGGCGATCTCTTCCCCACGAAGGCCTTCGTCGACAAGATGACGCAGCTGAGGGCCCGAGGCCCTGCCGCCATCCCGAAGAAGGCGAAGGGCGCAGACCCGATGAAGGTGCTGTCGGACCCCGCGCTATGGGAGCTACTCCGCAAGCTCGTCGCGCACAAGAAGCTGCGCGACGAGGTGGTGAAGCTCGCCGCCGCGTATGACGACCCCGCGCAGGGAGGCGCGGGAGCGGGCGTCGCAGCGGGCGCGGGCGTCGCAGCGGGCGCGGGCGCGGCGAAGGAGTAAGCGACCGCGCACGCGCGTGAGTCTCGCGTGTGCGACCGACCGCGCTACTCGTCCTCGTCGCTGGGCGGGGCCTCGGAGGTGAGCGTCGGGCCGTCGTCGTCGGAGACGTGTGGCCGCGCACCCTCGTCGTCGGCCTCGCCGTCGGCTTCGTCGGCCTCGTCGTCGGCCTCGCCGTCGGCTTTGTCGGCCTCGCCGTCGGCCTCGCCGTCGGCTTCGTCGGCTAGGTCGCCTTCGTCGCCGATGTCGTGCGCCGATGACGCTGCGCCGACCGGCACGCGCATGCTCTCGTGGACGTCTCGCTCGTCGCTCTCGACGTTGCCTTCGACGTCGCGCTCGATGCCGCTGGGTTCGCCGCCCTCGTGACCCGCCTCCGCGACCTCCGCCTCGGCGGCGCGCCGCGCGGCGTCCTCGGGCGTCTCGCCCAGCTCGTCTTCGAAGGCCTCGCGCGACTCATCGCTCAGCTCGGTGAACTCGCGCAGCGTCGGCAGGTCCTTCAGCGACTTCAGACCGAAGAACTCCAAGAAATGGCCCGTGCTGCCGTAAATCAAGGGTCTTCCGGGCTCGTCGCGCTTGCCGAGGATGCGTACGAGGTCGCGCTCGAGCAGCAGCTTCAGCACGGGGCCGCTGTCGACGCCGCGCACGTCGTCGATCTCCGGACGCGTGATGGGCTGCCGGTACGCGATGATCGCCAGCGTCTCCACCTGCGCTCGCGTGAGCCGGACGGGCTTCTGCTTCGTGAGGTCGCGAACGAACGGCGCGTACTGCGGGCTCGTCCGGAACACCCAGCCGCCGGCCACCTCGTCGAGATGCATGCCGCGCGTCGCGTAGTCGATCTTCAGCTCCGCCAGGTGCTCCTTCACTTGCTTCTGCGGCGCCGAGGCCAGCTTGCCGAGCTCCTTCGGCGTGATCGGACTGTCGCTGGCGAACACGAGCGCCTCGAGCAGACCGCGCAGATGCTTCCGCTGGAGCATCACGCCGTCCACCTCGGCCAGCGCCTCGCCCGACGACGAGACCGTCGGCTCGTCCAGATCGTCGCGCCCCGGAAGCGGGAGCTCGCCGACCAGGTTCACGGTCATCTCGGCATCGAACGGCTCGTCCGCAGGCGCGCGCTTGGGTGCCTCGCCTTCGCCTTCGCCTTCGCCTTCGCCTTCGCCTTCGCCCTCGAAGCCCTCCGCATCGACGGGCACGCCCGCCGACTCCGGCATCGCTTCGATCACGCCGGTCTCCTCGACGCGCGCGCGCGCGCGCGCGCTTTCCTCGGCAGGCTCGTCGCCGAGATCAGTCTGGCTCTCGCCCATCGCCTTCTTGAGGAGCTCCGGCGGGATGACCGCGCGCGTCGTCACGCTGCCGTCGTCGGGGATCGCATGCTCCTGATCGCGCGGCGCAGCCGGCGCTCCGCTCGACTTCTTACGCTTGCTCACGTGTCGTCCTCGTCCCCGTCCTCGTCCTCGTCCCCGTGCGCGACCGGCTCGTGCGCGACCGGCTCGTGCTCGATCGCGGGCGCGGCCACCGCGCTCCCGAGGCCGTTCGCGTGCGGCTCGTGCGCGTGCTCCCGCGCGTGCGCGTCCGCCGCTGCGTCTGCCTCGGCATCGGCCTTCGCCTGCGCCGTCGCCTTCTCCTCGTCGCTCGCGTTCTCGTCGAGCGCGTCGTCGCTGTTCACCTGCGCGCTGAACTCCACGAAGATCGGCGCGAGCGGGTCGACCTGGATGAGCCGCGTCATGCGCAGCTTGGTCATCTCCAGCAGCGCGAGGAACGTGATCACGAGGTCGAACCGCGTCGACGCATCCGAGAAGAGCTCCTCGAACTGCATCCGCCGCCGCGTACGGAGCACGTCGACCAACTCGTTGATGCGGTCGGTGAGCGTGATGCGCTCGTGCACGACGTCGTGCGAGAGCTTGATCTTGCTCTTGGCAAGGACGCCCTGGAACGCCTCGACGAGCGAGAAGAGGGGCACGTGGGCGAGCGGAGCGATCCCGGTGTGCACCGCCTCTTCGAGGGTGCTGCCGCGGAAGAAGATGTCGCGACCCACGACGCCGCGCGCCTGGAGATCGGCGCCTGCCTGCTTGTACTTCTGGTACTCGAGCAGGCGGCGGATGAGCGACTCGCGCGGGTCCTCTTCATCTTCGGCGAGCGCGTCGTCCTCCTGACCGGGCGGAGGCGCCGGCAGGAGCATCTTCGACTTGATGTGCGCCAGCGTGGCCGCCATCACGAGGTATTCGCTCGCGAGGTCGAGATCCATCAGCTGCATGACAGCGAGGTACTCGAGGTACTTTTCGGTCACGAATCCGATGGGGATTTCGAGGATGTCGAGCTCGTGCTTTTGACAGAGGTGCAGGAGCAGATCGAGCGGTCCCTCGAAGGTCGGGAGCGTGACGGAATACGCGTTCCCGGAGCCGCTCGCAGCCGATGCAGCGCTCTCTGGACCGCCTTCGCGCCCGCGCGCCTCCTCATCCCTGGCTTCGGCTTCCGACACGACCGGCCTCGTCTAGAGGAGCCTCGGCGCGGCTTCAAGGGGCAGCGGCCATGCCCACGAAATGGCGGACAAAGCAGGTTCCCCTTGCGCTCGCGTTCGCCTCCGCGGCGGGGCACCTTGCGGCGTCGTAACAAACGTAGCGCAGCGGCTTCTCCGCGCTCGCAACGCCGCTATACGCGACAACCGGTCGTCCACGTGCCCGCCGACCACCGGCGCGAGATGGAAACGTGGTCATTTGCGCTAGCATGAGCACGTGAACGAGGCGTCCGCCGCCCTATCGAAAGTCTGCGGTGCATGCGGCGCGCGCTATCCCGGCGACGCGCTGTTCTGTCCGCTCGACGGCATGCCTCTCCAGAGCGCCGCGTCCGCGGGACGCGATGCCGAGGACGACCCGTACCTCGGCCAGGAGATCTCCGGCCACATCGAGATCCGCCAGCTCGTCGGCATCGGCGCGATGGGCCGCGTCTATCGCGCGTTCCAGAAGGGCATCGACCGCGACGTCGCGGTGAAGATCCTCCATCGCGAGCTCAGCGCCAACGCGCAGCTCGTCTCGCGCTTCACCCGCGAGGCGAAGGTGGCATCGCGCCTGCAGCACCCGAACGTCGTGCAGGTCCTGCTTGCCGGTCAGCTCCCCGATCGCGCCCTCTACATGGTGATGGAGTACCTCGAGGGGCTCTCGCTGCAGAGCGCGCTCGCGGCGGCGGGCGGTGCGCTGCCGCTGCCGAAGGCGCTCCACATCGCGCTCCAGCTCTGCGAGGCATCGGGCGAAGCGCACGCGGTCGGCATCGTGCATCGCGATCTGAAGCCCGAGAACGTCATGCTGGTGCGGCGCGGCACCGATCCCGACTTCGTGAAGGTCCTCGACTTTGGAATCGCCCGAATCAACTGGGGTGAGCAGTCGGTGGCGACGGCGGCGGGGCTGATCTTCGGGACCGCGCGCTACATCTCGCCCGAGGGCGCGCAGGGCAACGCGGTAGGACCTGCCAGCGACGTCTATTCGATCGCGACGCTCCTCTACCAGATGCTCTCCGGTCGCACGCCCTTCGAGGGCGATCAGGCGGTCGGGCTCCTCGTGCAGCAGATCCACGATGCGCCTCCGCATCTCAGCTCCATCCCGCGCGCCGAGTACGTGCCGGGTCCGCTCGCCGACGTGATCATGGCGAACCTCGCCAAGGATCCCAAGAAGCGCGAGCAGGACGCGCGCGCGCTCGGTCACGCCATCATCGATGCCGCGAAGCAGTCGGGGCTGGCCGCCGAGGACATCTCGCGTCCCATGCTGCGTCGAGCCACGGTGCCGAACGCGATGCAGCTCCCGCCCACCGAGCGCACGAAGCAGCTCGACCTCTCCCCGCTAC
>JAYTOQ010000159.1:0-3126 GCA_043747665.1 Polyangiaceae bacterium
TCCGCGAGATCGTAGACGTCGACCGACCCGGAATCGGTGCCGGAAAACGCGTAGTCATCGTCGGCAGCGAATGCGGTGGCCTGCGCACGCAACGCCAGCGGACGCGCAGGCGCTGCCGCGGCATCAGCAACCGACACCAGCGCGGTGCTGTGGAGGATGACCTTCGATGTCGCCGCGACGACCACGTTGCAGCGCGCGAGATGCAACGCCGTGGGGACGTCGCCGATTGGTCGGGCCCACACCTCGTTGCCGGCCCGAAGGACGCGAACGATGCCGGAGCCGTCACCCACCGCGACGAGATCGCCGCGCGCTGCGAGGGCCGTTACCGGCGGCGCCGAGCGCTTCGCGACGTCGAGGCAGGCGCGAGGCCATGCGCGAACGCCGGGCTCGCTGCCGGCGCTCCCGCCGCTGAACAGCGTCTTCTTGCCGAGCGCGAGCGCGATGACGCCGCCCTGCTGCGCTTCGAACGCCGCGCCGGGATCGCCCGAGTCCGACGAGAATGCCTGCGCCCAGCCGGTATCCGTGCCCGCCACCACCCACTCGGCGTCGGCGGCGAGCGCCGTCACCTTGTCGCGCGTGCGAACGCGGCGAATCGTCTTCTTCGTGGCGACATCGATCCACACGAGCCAGTCGCCGAGCGCGAGGACCACACGAGCGGCATCGATGCAGGCGAGACGCCACTCCGTCGCCGGCTCCGTCGAAGCGAGGCGCAGCGTGCCGACGGTGGAGCCGTCACGCATCGCCGTGAAGGCTAGCGCACCATCCTCGGCGAGCGCGATGACGTGCCCGGTCACGATGGTCAGCGCCAGCCAAGAACCCGCCACGCTCCACCGCTGCTTGCCGGCATGCGTCCACAGCTCGAGCGACTCGGTACGCGCGACCGCGACGCCATCGACGGCGACCGCGAACGCCGTCACGTCGGTGCCCCCGTCGGCGAAGACCGACGGCTTGCCGCGCACGGGTTTCGCATTGCTGGGCGCCAGGTGCGTGACCCCGGGCACGCGGCACAGCCATGCATCCGCGAAGGGCTGCGCCTGAACGGCGCCGCTCGGCAACGCAATCGCGCTCGTGCGCTTCGCCTCCGCATCGTAGACGCCGAGCACGCCGCTCTCCTCGACGGCGAACGCGCCGTCCGCGCGGGCAACGAGCGCGAGCGCTCCGGCTCCGGCTTGTCGCGTCAATTGCCCTCCCAACGGAGACTCTCCCCGGTGACGCTCGCGATCTTCTGCTGGTTCTGACCCTGCGGGTTCGACAGGTAGAGGCCGCCGCGCGTCGAGAAGAACGCCACCGTGCGGCCGTCCGGCGAGCAAGCGGGGTAGGTGTTCGAGCCCTGATCCTGCGTGAGGCGCTTCATGTTGCCGCCGCTCGGGTCGATGCTGAAGATGTCCCAGGTGCCGCCGTCGCGACCCATGAAGAGGATCTTCACGCCGTCCGGGTCGTTGCACCACACGGGCGCCATGTTGTACGTGCCGCGGAAGCTGACGCGCTTGCCGTCGACGTAGATCTGCGGGTTGCCGCCGGCGTTCGACACGTACGCGAGCTGTCCGCCCGGGCCATATGCGGGATGCGTGTTGAGGCCGCCCTGCGTGACCCTCGCGAGGGTGGCCCCGTCTGGCGCGCCGCTCCAGATGTCACTCTGGCCGTTCTGCGAGACCACGACCGCCATCTTGGCCGCGCCGCCCCCGAACGCCACGCCGAAGACGAGGCCCGGCTGCTTCATGACCTGCGCATTGCCGGGGTACTTGAAGAGCTGGTAGCTGCCGTCCGCGAGACCGCCTGCATAATACACGGACCCGCCGGGACCAACCGCGGGGGCCAGCGCGACGTTCGAGACTGCCTGCATGCGACCGAGGCCCTGGCCGTCGCTGTCGACGCCGAAGATGCCCTTCTGACCGCGGCCGGTGGTGGCGCTGAAGACGAGACGCGAGCCGAACGACGACGCGGTGCCTGTGAAGTACTTCACCACCTCGTTGTCGAACTGATGGACCGCTCCGCGCACCGCGCCGGGAGCCACGTCGTATTCCTTCTTCAGCACAGCGTCGGAGCCGCGCGAGACGACGTAGAGGCGCAGCTCGAGATGCACGTTGGTGCCGCGCATCGCGGTGTTGCCCTTGACCACGCCCTCGGCGCCGACCGTGCGCCACGAGGCGGGATCGATGGCGATGCCTTCCTTCTCGAGGTTCGCGGTGAAGCTCTTGGGGTCGAGCACCTGGAACATGCTGGAGAGCGTGAAATCACGGCTCGCCGTGTCGACCACGGTTCCTGCGACGGTGGCGTCCCCAGGCGGCGGCGCGACGGCGATCTTGAAGAGCGCGCGCGCTCCGCCGGAGACGACGACGCTCGTGACCGCGCCGTTGTTCGACGCCGCGGGCAGCGCGCTCGCGCCAGGGGCCGGCGCGCTCGCAGCGCCAGCCGCAGGTGCCTGCGCGAGGGCAGCGTGATGCGACGTCGCGAGCGCGACGAGGCAGGCCACCGGGAGGAAGAAGAAAGAAAAGCGGCTCACTTGCATCGCGAAGGGTCTCCGTGGGGATCGCCGAGGATCGAGAGCTGTACCTTGCGTGAGCGGTACTGCTCGTCGACTTCTTTCGGGGGTGTCGGAAGCGGAGTCTTGTCTTCGAGGAGCTTGAGCAGCATGTCGCGCGCCGAGTCGTCGAACATCGCGTTGCGGCTCGACTTCACGGGCTCCTGTCGCACGTGCCAGATGACCATGTTGCGTCCCACCTGCATCTCGAACACGACGCACAGGCGCCGCGCCTCACCGACGGAGATGATGGTCGGCACGTGATTGCGCTCGGTGAAGAACTGGCCGAGGAGCGCGGCGTACATGTCGCCAGCTTTGACCTTGTTCGGGTCCGTCTCCTGCCCCCCGTCGATGCCGCTCTCGTGACCTTCCTCGGGGCGCGCCTTGCCGGCGTCCTCCGCAAAGGCCTCGGTGGTCTTCACGAGGTTGGCGATGTCGGAGTCCTGCGTGTTGGGCGGCGGCGGCGCGCCGGCGTCCGGCTTCTTGGGTCCCGGATCCTCGCGTGACGCGACGAGCTGCTTCTTCGGCGCGGTGCGCGCCTGCGGGACGAAGCGATCAGGGAGCTTCTTCGGATCGATGGGCTTGCCGAGCTTGAGCAGTGACGC